>NZ_JBXUOW010000040.1:0-50201 GCF_057196645.1 Micromonospora sp. ATLC16 | reverse complement strand
GCCCAGGGCCGGTGCCAGCCGGGCGGCGACCGCCTCGGCGAGCAGCAGACCGCCGGTGGCGTCCAGGTTGGCCCGCATCCGCTGCGGACGTACGTCGAGGCCGGCGAGCATCCGCGCGGTACGGGCGGCGGCCCCGCCGGCGAGGTGCGTCAGGTCGAGCAGGGGTTCCCACTCGGCGTGCCAGCCACCGGCGCCCCGCTCGTGTTCCTGGCCGGCGGCGGCGAACAGCGTGCCGACGAGCCCGGGGCCACGCCGGGCCGCAGCGGTGACCAGCACCGAGTCCACCGGGTTGCGCTTGTGCGGCATCGCCGACGAGCCGCCCCGCTCCGCGCCCCCCTCGGCCACCTCGCCGACCTCGGTCTGCGCGAGCAGGCCCACGTCGAGAGCGACCTTGCCGGTGGCGGCGAGCAGCCCGCCGAGAGCCGCCGCCAGGTCGAGCAGGGGCTGACGACGGGTGTGCCAGGGCAGCGGGCTCGCGGCCAGCCCCAGTTGCGCGGCGAACCGGTCGACCATCTCCGGCCCGGCCGTGCCGTAGGCGGCGAGGGTGCCGACCGCCCCGCCGAGCTGCGCGGGCAGGCCGGCACGCGCCCTGGCCAGCCGGCCGCCCGCCTCGACCAGGCCGACCAGCCAGCCGGCTGCCTTGAGCCCGAAGGTGGTCGGTGCGGCCTGCTGGCCGAGGGTACGGGCGGGCATCAGGGTGTCGCGGTGGCTCCGGGCCAGCGCGGCGGCGGCGTCGGCGGCGTCGGCGAGGTGCCGCAACAGCGGCTCGGCGGCGCGGGCCGTCACCAGCGACAGGGCGGTGTCGAGCACGTCCTGGCTGGTGGCACCGTGGTGCACCCAGGGCCGGGCCGGTTCGGCGACCGCTGCGGTCAGCTCCCGCACCAGCGGAACCACGGGGTTGCCGGCCGCCTCGGCCGCGGCACCGAGGGCGGCCGGGTCGTACCGCTCGGCGCGGCACTGGCGGACGATCTCGTCGGCGGCCGGGGCGGGTAGCAGTCCGGCGTCGGCGCCGGCCCGAACCAGGGCCGCCTCGGCGTCCAGCAGCGCCCGCAGCAGGGCGTGGTCGTCGAGTTCGGCGTCGACCTCGGGTGTGCCGGAGAGCCCGCGCAGCAGTGCCTCAGACGGCGAAGAAGACGGTCTCATGCTCTCCCTGAAGGCGGATGTCGAACTGGAACCCGTCGGTGGCCGGTCGGGCCAGCAGCGTGTCACGACGCTGCGGGTCGACGGTACGCAGCACCGGGTCGCTGGCGTTGGCCGCCTCGCCGGGAAAGTAGACCCGGGTGACGAGACGGTGCAGCAGCCCCCGCCCGAACACCGACAGGGTCAGGTGCGGCGCCTCGGTGTCGCCGTCGAAGGTGGGCAGCGGCCCCGGCTTGACGGTGTGCAGCGCGTACCGGCCCTCGGTGTCGGTTTCGGCCCGACCGAAGCCCCGGAAGCCGGCAAGCGCCGGTGGCCGGGCGCCACGCGGATCGTCGGGGTGGTCGAAACGCCCGTCGGGATCGGCCTGCCAGCTCTCCACCATCGCGTCGACCACTGCCGCGCCGGTGCCGTCGACGATCCGGCCACGCAGCCAGAACGCGCCGGGCGCGCCCTCCGGCACCACGTACGGCCCGTCGGGCCAGCGCAGGCCGATGTGCAGGTACGGCCCGACGGTCTGGGCGGGCGTGACACCCAGCGGCTCACTCATCGTCGTCCTCGTCCTCGAACACGGTGGCCTCCCGGCCCCGCAGCACGATGTCGAACTCGTAGGCCAGCGCCCACTCGGGGCGGGTGGCGGCGTGGTCGTAACGGGCCACCATCCGTTGGCGGGCCCGCTCGTCGCGGACCGAGTTGAAGATCGGGTCCTGGAAGAACAGCGGGTCGCCGGGGAAGTACATCTGGGTCACCAGACGCTGGGTGAACGCCCGGCCGAAGAGGGAGAAGTGGATGTGCGCGGGCCGCCAGGCGTTGTCGTGGTTGCGCCACGGGTAGGCGCCGGGCTGCACGGTGACGAAGCGGTAGCGACCGTCGGCGTCGGTCAGGGCCCGCCCCACGCCGGTGAAGTTGGGGTCCAGCGGCGCCGGCCAGGTGTCGGCGGCGTGCCGGTAGCGGCCGGCCGCGTTGGCCTGCCATATCTCGACGAGGGTGTGCGGCACCACGTGGCCGTCGCCGTCGAGGACCCGGCCGTGCACGATGATCCGCTGTCCGAGGGGCTCCCCGTCGTGCTGGCGGGTCAGGTCGTGGTCCAGTTCGCCGATGCGGCCCTCGCCGAGCAGCGGGCCGGTCACCTCGGTGAGCCGCTGCGACAGGTAGGTCAGCGGCTGCTGCGGTGCCCGCGCCACGGTGGACCGGTAGCCGGGACTGAGCAGCGGCGGATGGGCGTCGACGTCGTCGCGCCGGTAGCTCGGCAGGATCAGTTTCCGCTCGGCGTCCTGGCTCACGGCCGCTCCTCCCCTTCAGTAGATCCGAGTATCCGCGACCCGAAGGCGTGGAGCGGACGCCCGAGGGCGAGCGCACCGCCCTGCGGTCCGTTGATCGCGGTGGCCGGCCGCCGTCCGTTCACGCCGCCGTCCGCATGGTCGCTTCGAGGGCGCGCAGCACGGTGAGTTCCTCGGCGGTGGGCGGCTCGTTGATGCTCAGGTCCTCGGCGACGGCGAGCGGCCAGCCGGTGGCCTCGCGGGCCCGCTCGACGGTGACGCCCGGGTGCAGCCGGGTGAGGGTGAGTTCGCAGCTGTCCGGGTCGGCCTCGAGGACGCCGAGGTCGGTGATGACGGTGCGGGGTCCGCCGCCGCGCAGACCGAGCCGGGCCCGGTCACCGGGGCCGGCGCCGTAGCCGACCGAGGTGACGAAGTCGACGCGTTCGGTGAAGGTACGCCGGCTCTGCCGGACGATCACCACCACCTCGCCGCAGGAGGCGGCGATCTCGGGAGCGCCACCGGCGCCGGGCAGGCGCACCTTCGGGTCGGTGTAGTCGCCACCGATGACCGTGGTGTTGATGTTGCCGTACCGGTCGAGCTGCGCGGCGCCGAGGAAGCCGACGTCGATGCGCCCGGGTTGCAGCCAGTAGTTGAACACCTCGGGCACCGAGATCACCGCGTCGGCGGTGTCGGCGAGGACGCCGTCACCGATGGACAGCGGCAGCCGGTCGGGTTTGGCGCCGAGGCAGCCGGACTCGTAGATCAGCACCAGGCCGGGCGCGTGGGTGGCGCGGGCCAGGTTCGCCGCGGTGCTGGGCAGGCCGATCCCGACGAAGCAGGCGGTGCCGTCGCGCAGTTGTCGGGCGGCCGCCACCGTCATCATCTCGTCGGCGGTGTACTGACTCATGCCTGCGCCTCCGCGTTGTGCACGTGCCGTTCGATCCATTGCTGGAACGTGTCACGGTCCCGGCTGACCTCGTCCCAGGCGACGTAGCAGGCGTTGTCCCGCACCGAGTAGCCCTGCGCGTACGAGGGATGGGCACCCCCGGGGACGTGCGCCACGGCCGTGATCACCCAGCCGGGCAGCACCACCTGACCGGGCACCGGGGTCAACTCGTCGACGATCTCCTCGACGGTGACCAGGGACCGGCGGGCGGCCAGCACCGCCTCCTTCTGCACGCCGGTGATGCCCCACATCTGCACGTTGCCGGCCCGGTCGGCGCGCTGGGCGTGCACCACTGTCACGTCGGGGTTGAGCGCGGGAACCGCGGTCAGCGTCTCCCCGGTGAACGGGCAGTCGATGCTGCGGATGTTGGTGGTGTGCCGGGGCAGGTCGGTGCCGGTGTAGCCGCGTAGCACGGCGAACGGCAGGCCGGAGGCACCGGCGACATAGCGGTTGGCCATCCCGGCGTGGCTGTGTTCCTCCAGCTCGAGCGGGACGGGCCAGGAGTTCTGCACGGCGTCGCGGAAGCGGTGCAGCGACCCCACGCCGGGGTTGCCGCCCCAGGAGAAGACCAGGCGGCGGGCGCAGCCGGCGCCGATGAGCTGGTCGTAGATGACGTCGGGAGTCATCCGCACCAGGGTCAGGTCGCGCCGCTCCTGCCGGATGATCTCGTGACCGGCGGCGAACGGGATCAGGTGGGTGAATCCCTCCAACGCCACCGTGTCACCGTCGCGGACCAGCTCCGCGACGCCGTCGGCCAGCGAGACGAGCTTCGCCATGAGCCTCCCTGCCTCCTGTGTCACGGACCCGCTGACGATGTTCGGTATGCGGACCGGCGTACTCATCTCGAACGTAATCGGAGTCGAGGACGTCCGTCAACGCGCCCCCGGCCGGTCGGATTCACCGGTCCGACCTGTCGCAGAATTGTTGCGGTGATCCGTTGACGCGAGCGGAGTCCCGTGCAAATGTCCTTGATGAGAACGCTTGTTCGGCAAGCGAACATGCGACACGTGCGGTCGGCTCCGGCCACCGCCGGGCCCTCGCACGTGCCAGGCGTGGCCGGAACCACCCCGCCGTCACCGCCCGTGGCCGTCCCACCTGCGGCGCAAGGAGGATCACCATGCCCCGGCTCGACACCGTGCTGCACCGGGCCGGCGCGTCGTGGGAGCAGCACGCCGCGTCCGGTACCGGTACCCGCTTCGGCGGTTGCGGCGGCGAACGTCGAGGCGTTCGCGGACACGCAGTGGCTCACCGTGCCGGGCGACATCACCCGCTACCCGTTCCAGGCCCCAAGGAGGCATGAATGCGCACCCAGGTCGGCATCATCGGAGCGGGACCGGCCGGTCTCATGCTGTCGCACCTGCTGCACCGGCACGGCATCGACTCGGTGGTGCTGGAGAGCCGCAGCCGGGAGTACGTGGAGCACCGGCTCCGCGCGGGCGTGCTCGAACAGGGCTCGGTCGACCTGCTGCGGGACACCGGCCTGGGAGCGCGCCTGGACCGGGAGGGAATGCGGCACGAGGGCATCGAGTTGCGCTTCGACGGCGAGTCGCACCGGGTGCCGATGACCGAGCTGACCGGCCGGGCGATCACCGTGTACGGCCAGCAGGAAGTGGTCAAGGACATGATCGCCGCCCGGCTGGCTGCGGGCGGGACGATCCTGTTCGAGGCGCCCGCCGACCGGCTGTCCGGGCTCGACACCGCCCCCGTGATCCACTTTCGACACCAGGACCGGGCCGAGGAACTGCACTGCGACTTCGTGGTCGGTTGCGACGGCTACCACGGGATCAGCCGGCCGACCGTGCCCGACGGGGTGCTGAGCACCTACGAGCGCACCTACCCGTTCGCCTGGCTGGGCGTCCTCGCCGCCGCCCCGCCCGCCGTGGAGGAGCTGATCTACGCCCACCACGAGCGGGGCTTCGCCCTGTACAGCATGCGCTCGCCGCAGATCTCCCGGCTGTACCTCCAGGTGCCCGCCGACGAGGACATCGCCGACTGGCCCGACGAGCGGATCTGGGCCGAGCTGCGTACCCGGTTGGAGACGGTGCCGAACTGGACGCTCAACGAGGGGCCGGTGCTGGAGAAGTCGATCACCCCGCTGCGCAGCCTGGTGGTCGAGCCGATGCAGTGGCAGCGGCTGTACCTGGCCGGCGACGCGGTGCACATCGTGCCGCCGACCGGGGCCAAGGGCATGAACCTGGCCCTTGCCGACGTCGCGCTGCTCGGTGACGCCTTCGCCGCCTGGTACGCCGACGGCAGCAACGAACTACTGGACGGCTACTCACGTACCGCGCTGCGCCGGGTGTGGCGGGCACAGCAGTTCTCCTGGTGGATGACCTCGATGCTGCACCGACTCAACGCCGACGACCCGTACGAGGCGAAAATCCAGTCGGCGACCCTGCGGTACGTCACCACCTCCCCGGCGTACGCGACGAGCCTCGCGGAGAACTACGTCGGCCTACCCGAGGTCTGAAAGGTACGACGGACCCGGAGCTGGCACGCCACCACCGGTGTCTGGCTCGCCGTCGGGCTGCTGTTCCTCGCGGCCACCGGGTTGACCTGGTCCCGCTTCGCCGGGGCGAACTTCGGCGCCGGGTTGGACGCGCTCCACGTCTGGCCGGTGCGATTCGACCACGTCGCCGTCGACCCGGACAGCGACGCGGTGACCGCGCGCAACGACTACGCCGACTGGTCCCTGCTGGCCAAGCTCAGCGCCCTGGGCGTACAGGCGCACATGGGGCTGCCGATCGTGGATTCACCCGCTTCGGGGCATGGCGCGCGGCGGCGTTACGGGGTAGAAACATCTGGACCCCGTTTTTTCACGCCGTGATACAAGTGTCACTCGATGGGAGAGCGCTCTCAGGGCTTTGCTCCATCGTGTCGTCGGGCTCGCCATCGACCCGCCCGACGGAAAGGACGAACGCATGCCGATCCCACCAACGCACCGGCGACTCGGTCGGGCACTGGCCTTCGGGCTGGCGCTGACCACCGCCGCAGTCGCCACGAACACGCCGGTCAGCGCGGGCCCGCCCCGACCGGCCAGCCCCGACTTCGGGCCCAACGTCACGATCTTCGACCCGAGCATGCCGGTCAGTCAGATCCAGGCGACCCTCGACGCGGCCCACGCCGCACAGGTCGACAACGAGATGGGCACCAGCCGGCACGCCTACCTGTTCCGGCCGGGCCAATACGGGACCGCCGAGCAGCCGCTCCAGATCAAGGTGGGCTACTACACCGAGATCTCCGGCCTGGGCGCCTCCCCCACCGACGTGGTGATCACCGGCAAGGTCGAGGCGTACAACCGGTGCCTGACCGAGGGCGGCACCGCCAACTGCATCGCGCTCGTCAACTTCTGGCGCACGCTGAGCAACCTGTCGTTGCGGATCAACGCCACCGGCCAGGACGACTGCCGTGCCTCGGCCAACTTCTGGGCGGTTTCCCAGGCAGTGTCGATGCGTCGGCTCGACATCAGCGGCGGCGGCCTGTCACTGATGGACTACTGCACCAACGGGCCGCAGTACGCCAGCGGCGGCTTCATCGCCGACTCCCGGCTGCCGGCCACCACGAACGGCTCACAGCAGCAGTGGCTGACCCGCAACAGCGAGGTCGAGAGCTGGTCCAACGCCGTGTGGAACCAGGTGTTCGCCGGGGTGGTCGGCGCACCCGACGACGCCGGATTCCCCGACCCGCCGTACACCACGCTCGACACCACCCCGCTGAGCCGGGAGAAGCCGTACCTGTTCGTCGACGCCAGGGGGAAGTACCAGGTCCGGGTGCCGGCCGCGCGCCGCGACACGCGCGGCATCACCTGGGGTGCCCGGATGACGCCGGGGCGGACCATCCCGATCAGCGACTTCTTCGTCGCCCGGCCGTCGGATCCGGTGCACGTCATCAACCGGGAACTCGCCCGGGGCCGGCACCTGCTGCTCACCCCCGGCGTGTACGACGTGGCCCGCAGCATCGAGGTCCGCCGGCCCGACACGATCGTGCTCGGCATCGGGCACGCCACCCTGACCGCGGTCGACGGCGCGGTGCCGCTCAACGTCGCCGGGGTGCCCGGAGTGGTCGTCGCCGGGGTCACCATCGACGCGGGCCTGAAGGAATCACCGGTGCTGCTGCGGGTCGGCCGCGAGCACGGCCGCAACCACAGCACCCCGCGCAACCCGATCACGCTGTCCGACGTGTACTTCCGGGTCGGCGGCCCGCACATCGGCAAGACGGACACCGCGCTGGAGGTCAACAGCGACCACGTGCTGATCGACCACACCTGGGTGTGGCGGGGCGACCACGGTGTCGAGGGCTTCACCGAGGGCGTCAACGGCGACACCGACCGCTGGCGTACCAACACCGGCCGCTACGGCGTCGTCGTCAACGGCGACCACGTCACCGCCACCGGCCTGTTCGTCGAGCACTTCCAGCGGTACAACACCGTGTGGAACGGTGAGCACGGCACCACGATCCTCTACCAGAACGAGCTGCCGTACGACCCGCCCACCCAGGCGGACTGGCAGAACGGCACGGTCAACGGGTGGGCCGGCTACAAGGTCGGCGACCGGGTCCGCCACCACACGCTGCACGGTGGCGGGGTGTACGTGTTCAACCAGAACAACCCGTCGATCCGAACCGAGAACGGCTTCGAGGTGCCGGTGCGACCCGGCATCCGGCTGCACCACATCATGACGGTGAACCTCAGCGCCGGCACCATCGACCACGTGGTCAACGGCGTCGGCGAGGCCGCCGACATGGACCGGGTCGGCGCTCCGGTCTACCTGGAGCAGTACCCGTAACACCGCGGGCGGGGGCCGGTAGCTCGCCGGTCCCCGCCGACGCGGTTCAGTCCACCACCGGGCTGCGGCGCTCCAGCAGGACGACGTCGCGCCAACGGCCGTGGTGGCGGCCCACCCGTTCGCGGGTGCCGACGACCCGGAACCCGGCCCGACGGTGCAGCGCCAGGCTGGCGGTGTTCCCCGGGAAGACGCCGGACTGGATAGTCCAGATGCCCGCCGCGTCGGTCGACTCGATCAGCGCGTCGAGCAGCAGCCGGGCCACCCCCCGCCCCTGGGCCGCCGGGTCCACGTAGACGGAGTGCTCCACCACCCCGGCGTAGACCGTTCGGGTAGAGGTCGGCGACACGGCGATCCAGCCGATGAGCGTCCCGTCCCCGTCGACCGCGACCAGCCGGTGCGCCGGCAACCGACCGGCGTCGAAGTCGCTCCAGGTCGGTGCGACGGTCTCGAAGCTGGCGTTACCGCCGTCCAGCCCGGCCTGGTAGATCGCCAGTACCCGATCGGCGTCGTCCGCCGTCATCGGGCGCAGCCGCACCTCGGCCCCTGCCGGCTCGTTTCGGATCATGGCCGAATCGTAGGCGAGGGGCGCCGAACGGCCCGCACGCGAATCGGAACCGCGCCGGTCGTCGCCGGGACCCACCCGGCCCGGTGACCGTTTCTGGCGAGCCTGGCATCGTTGGTTCAGGTGGTGCGGGCCACCGCACTAGCTGCCGGGACTCCGCCGGTACCGCTCACCGTGGCAGCCCAGGCGACGGGAGCGGTTCCGCCGGACCGGGCGCGACCTGCCGCCGGGCGGGTCCGGCACGGGCGAGCCGCGCTCCCCCTCGGCAACCTCGACGGACGTGTCGAAGGTGATGGTGAAGCGCTGCCGCAGGGACGGCGGCAGTGGCGCCCGGCTCACGCAGCGACGCAGCCGGGGCAGTGCCCGGCGGCCCCGAGCCGCGTCGAGCAGGGCCGCGTACATCGCCGATGTGCCGTGGAAGACGGTGACCTCCTCGCGCAGCATGAGGTCCAGCGCGGCCGGGCCGGTGAAGCGGCTCAGCAGCACCAGGGTCGCCCCCGCCCGGAAGGTGCCGGTCAGGGCGACCGCCTGACCGAAATGACCACCCAGCGGCAGACAGCCGAGCACCACGTCGCTGCCGTCCGGCTCGGCGGCCGGGTCGGCGTCGGCGTCCGCGAACCCATTGGCCTGGCCGGGTGGGGTGTCACAGAGATCCTCCAACCGAGGTACGTCGGACGGACCCCGGGCCGGGCCGACCGTGAGCAGCGGCACGCCGGCCCGGGCACTGAGCCGCCGCCCGGCGGCCAGTTGCGAGGTGTGGCAGACCAGCAGCCGCGCAGCCCGGGCCAGGTGATCGACGTGCGGACCGACCGGCACGGCGACGGCACCGGCGGCGAGGGCGCCGTAGTAGACCCGGGGAAAGTCCACCACGTTCGGCGCGAGCAACGCCACCGCGTCGCCGCCGCGCACCCCGGCGGTCCGCAGGCCGGCGCCGTAGCAGCGGGCCTCCAACCACAACTCGGCGTACGTGACCCGGATCCGGCCGTCGACGACGGCGACGGTGTCGGCGTGCCGGTCGGCGGAACCGGCCAGCACGGTCGCCGGGGACAGCGCGGTCATCGGGGCGGGTCCACGTACAGCCGGCTCACCGTCTCGGCCACGCAGACCGGCTTGCCGCCACCGTCGCCGTCCACGGTCGCCGTGGCCACCAGCTGCGCCCCGCCGTCGAACGGGCTCACCTGGTCGATCGTGGCGACGACCCGCACCGAGCTGCCGACCCGTACCGGAGCGGGGAAACGGACCCGGTTGAGACCGTAGTTGACCCCCATCCGCACCCCGTCCACCCGGTAGAGACGGCCGACCAGCGCCGGCAGCAGGGCGAGCGTCAGGTAGCCGTGGGCGATGGTGCCACCGTACGGCCCGGCCGCCGCCCGTTCCTGGTCGAGGTGGATCCACTGGTGGTCGTCGGTGGCGTCGGCAAACCGGTCGACCCGGCGCTGGTCGATCGGAAACCAGGGGCCCGGTCCGAGCCGTTCGCCGACCGCGCCGGCCAACTCGTCGATGCTGGCGAAGCGCCTCATCCCAGGTGCCCCCCGAGTTTCGTGTAACCGCGCAGCAGGTCACGGGAGATGATCAGGCGTTGCATCTCGTCGGTCCCCTCGAAGATCCGGTACAGCCGCACCTGCCGGTACCAGCGTTCGATCGGCAGCTCGCGGGTGTAGCCCATGCCGCCGTGGATCTGCATGACCCGGTCGACCACCCGGTTGACCATGCCGGCGCCGTAGAGCTTCGCCATCGAGGAGGCGTGCCTCGGGTCCAGGCCGGCGTCGACCGTCCAGGCGGCGCGCAGGATCAGCCAGCGGGCCGCCTCCAGCTCGGTCTCCGAGTCGGCGATCATCCACTGGATGGCCTGGTTGGTGCCGATCTTGGCCCCGAAGGTCTCCCGGGTGTTGGCGTGGTCGATGGCCATCCGCAGCGCGCGTTCGGCGATGCCGACGGCGTGCGAGGGGATCGTGTAGCGCCCCTTGCCGATCCACTGCATGGCCAGGGCGAAGCCCTGCCCGACCTCGCCGAGGATGTTGCGGTTCGGCACCCGTACGTCGTCGAAGAACAGCGAGGCGGGCCCACCCTCGCCCATGGTGGGGATGAACTCCGACCGCCAGCCCATCGCCCGGTCCACCAGGAACGCGGTCGCCCCGCCGCCGCGGGCCCCCCGCTCGGGGTCGGTGACCGCGATGACGATGGCGAAGTCGGCCTCGTTGCCGCCGGTGATGAAGGTCTTCTCGCCGTTGAGGATCCAGTCGTCGCCGTCGCGACGGGCCCGGAACCGGATGTTCGCCGCGTCGGAGCCGGCGCCCGGTTCGGTGATGGCGAAGCAGGAGTTGCGCTCCCCCTCGATGGTGGGCAGCAGGAACTCCTGCCGCTGTTCCTCGGTGGCGTGGAAGAGGATGTTGTCCGCCTCGCCGCCGAAGCGGAACGGCACGAAGCTGCGGCCGATCTCCGTCCAGATCAGCGACTGGACGACTGCGGGCAGGTCCATGCCGCCGTACTCCGCTGGCGTGGCCAGCCCCCAGAAGCCGAACTTGCGGGCCTTGAGCTGCAACTCCCTCAGCTCGGAGCGTTCCAGGCCGGGCTGGTGGGCCCGTTCGCGGCGCAGCAGCTCCTGCTCCAACGGCATGACCTCGCGGGTGACGAAGTCGCGGGCGGTGTCGCGGATGGCCCGTTCCTCGTCGGACAGCCCGAAGTCCATGTGCTCACGGTTCCTCTCCCGGTTCAGAAGGCGTTGACGCCGGTGAGCGCCCGCCCGATGAGTAACTGCTGGATCTGGCTGGTGCCCTCGTAGAGGGTGGCGACGCGGGCGTCACGCAGGTACTTGCCGACCGGGTACTCGTCGATGTAGCCGTACCCGCCGAAGACCTGGATGGCGTCGTTGGCCGCGCGCACGGCGGCCTCGCTGGCGAACAGCTTGGCCATCGACGCCTCGGTGGCGAACGGCTGGCCCCGGTCGATCAGGTCGGCGACCCGCCACACCAGCAGCCGCGCCGCGGCGGTGTCGACCGCGATGCCGGCGAGCAGTTGCTGCACGAGCTGGTGGCCGGCGATCGGCTTGCCGAACTGCGTGCGGGCTCCGGCGTAGCCGACGGCGGCGTCCAGGCAGCCCTGGGCGATGCCGACGCAGCCTGCGGCGACCGACATCCGTCCCTTGGCGAGGGTGGCCAGCGCCAGCTTGAAGCCGGCGCCGCACTCACCGAGGCGGGCGGTGTCGGGCACCCGGACGGAGTCGAGGACGAGTTCGGCGGTGGCCTGCCCGCGCAGGCCCAGCTTGCCCTTGATCTCCGACCGGGTCAGGCCGGGGCTGTCGGTCGGCACCAGGAACGCGGTGATGCCCCGGTGGCCCGGGCCGCCGGTACGGGCGAAGAGCAGCGCCACGTCGGCGGTGGTGCCGTTGGTGATGAACGTCTTGCGGCCGGTCAGCAGCCAGTCGTCGCCGTCGCGGACCGCGCGGGTGGTCAGCGCCGCCGCGTCCGAGCCGCTGTCCGGTTCGGTGAGCGCGAAGCAGCCGAGCGCGGTGCCGGAGCAGAGCAGCGGCAGCCACCGTTCGCGCTGCTCCGGGGTGCCGTGGGTGGCGATCGACTTGGCCACCAGGCCGAGCGAGACCGACACGATGCCCCGAACGGCGGAGTCACCCCGGCCGAGTTCCTCCAGCACCAGGCAGTACGCGAGGTGATCGCCGCCGGAGCCGCCGTGCTCCTCGGCGATGGTGAGGCCGAGGAAGCCGACCTCGCCGAGCTTGCCGACGATCCCGGGGTCGACCGCCTCGCGTCGGTCCCAGGCCGTTGCGTACGGCGCCACCTCGCGGTTGACGAAGTCGGCGGCGAGCGAACGGACCGCGACCTGCTCGGCGGAGAGGTGAAGGTCCATGACAGTAAACTAGCGGTGCAAGTTTTACGCTGTCCAGACCCCGGTGTGGCAAAGTTCCCCGCGAGCCACCCACCCGAAGGAGGACGCCCATGCCCCGGCCGCGACAGGCCCTGCTCAGCCGGGACCGGATCGTCGAGGCCGCCGCCGCGTTGATCGACGCCGAGGGGCTCGACGCGTTCTCCACCCGCCGGCTCGCCGCCGCGCTCGGCGTACGCGGACCCTCGCTGTACAACCACTTCGCCACCAAGGACGCGATCCTCGACGCGGTCGCGGACAGCATCACCGGCCAGGTCGACGTGTCGTTCTTCGGCGAGGTGGACTGGCGCGAGGCGTTGCGCCGCTGGGGGCACTCCTACCGGGCCGCCCTCGCCGCCCACCCGAACATCGTGCCGCACCTGGCGCGCGGCCCCGGCCGACGTCCGGCAGCGCTGGCCATGGCCGACGCCGTCTACGGCGGGCTGGTCGCGGCGGGTTGGCCACCCGCCCGGGCGACGCACATCGGCGCGCTGATGCGCTACTTCGTGATGGGTTCCGCGCTCAGTTCCTTCGCCCAGGGCTTCGTGGAGGACCCGGGGCTCTACGCGGAGCAGTACCCGCACCTGAGCCAGGCCCACCGCCTCGCCGAGCACCAGCACCAGGTCGACGAGGGCGCCTTCGCGCTGGGGCTGGAGGCGCTCATCGACGGGCTGTCGCACACCTACGAACGCGTCGTCGGCCCACCGCCACCCCTCCCGCCGGGCGGCCCGGCGTACTAGAGTCCAAACTTGCACCGCTAGTTTTAGGTTGAGGTGAGGAGCCCATGGAATCCGTACGGACCGACTTCTACCTCGACGGACGCTGGGTGCGCGCCGAGAGCGGCCAGCCGCTGGAGGTGCACAACCCGACGACCGAGGAGGCCATCGGCACCGTCCCGGCCGGTACGGCCGGCGACGTCGACCGGGCCGTGGCCGCCGCGCGGGCCGCCTTCGAGGGCTGGGCGGCGACCGACCCCGCCGACCGGGCCGCCCACCTCGACCGGCTGCACGCCGCCCTGACCGCCCGCGCCGACGACATCGCGCACACCGTCGCCGCCGAACTCGGCACCCCCCTGAAGGTCGCCACCCGCGTCCAGGCCGGGCTGCCGCTGACCGTGCTGCGCAGCTACGTCGACCTGGCCGCCCACCCACCCGCGCCGCAGACCGTGGGCAACACCCTGGTGGTACGCGAACCCGTCGGCGTGGTCGGCGCGATCACCCCGTGGAACTATCCGCTGCACCAGATCGTCGCCAAGCTGGCGCCCGCCCTGGCCGCCGGCTGCACGCTGGTGCTGAAGCCGAGCGAACTGACGCCGCTGACCGCGTACCTGCTGTTCGACGCCATCGACGAGGCCGGCCTGCCACCCGGCGTGGCCAACCTGGTCACCGGCACCGGCCCAGTGGTCGGCGAGGCGCTCGCCGGCCACCCCGACGTCGACCTGGTCTCCTTCACCGGCTCCACCGCCACCGGCCGGCGGATCACGCACCTGGCCGCCGACCGGATCGCCCGGGTGTCGCTGGAGCTGGGCGGCAAGTCGGCAAACGTGATCCTCGACGACGCCGACCTGGCCAGCGCGATCAAGGTGGGCGTCGGCAACGCCTTCCTCAACTCGGGCCAGACCTGCACCGCGTGGACCCGGATGCTGGTGCACCGGGACCGCTACGAGGAGGCCCTCGACCTGGCCGCCAAGGCGACCGACGGCTACCGGCTCGGCGAACCGCTCGACCCGGCCACCCGACTCGGCCCGCTGGTCTCCGCAGCCCAACGGGACCGGGTGCGCGACCACATCGCCCGGGGCCTGGCCGACGGCGGCCGGCTGGTGGCCGGCGGCCCCGACGCCCCCATCCCGCAGCGGGGCTGGTTCGTCGCCCCGACCGTCATCGCCGACGTCGACCCCGACAGCGCCCTCGCGCAGGAGGAGGTCTTCGGGCCGGTCCTGGCGGTCATCCCCGTCGACGACGACGACCACGCGGTGCGGGTCGCCAACAACTCCCGCTACGGACTGGCCGGCGCGGTCTGGTCCGGCGACGAGGACCGGGCGCTGCGGGTGGCCCGCCGGCTGCGTACCGGTGCCGTCGACATCAACGGCGCACCGTTCAACCCGCTCGCCCCGTTCGGCGGCTACAAGCAGTCCGGCGTCGGCCGGGAGCTGGGCGTGCACGGGCTGGAGGAGTTCTGCGAAGTGAAGGCGATCCAACGGTGAGGGGCCTGGTGGTCCGGGGCGTCGGCACGCCACCCCGGGTGGAAAAGGTCGAGCTGCCCGCCACCGGTCCCGGCCAGGTACGGGTGGCGGTCCGGGCGGCCGGCGTCTGCCACTCCGATTTGTCCATGGTCGACGGCACCATCGCCGCACCGTACCCGCTGCTGCTCGGCCACGAGGCCGCGGGCGTGGTCATCGAGGTCGGCGACGACGTCGACCGGATCGCGGTCGGCGACCACGTGGTGCTCGACTGGGCGCCCCCCTGTCGCGCCTGTTGGAACTGCGGCCACGGCGAACCGTGGCTCTGCGAACGCTCCGGCACCCCGGCCGCCACCGTCGGGCACACCATCGACGGCGAGCCGCTGCACGTCACCCTCGGCCTCGGCGCGCTCGCCGAACAGGTGGTGGTGCCGCAGCAGGCCGTGGTCGCCGTACCGCCGGAACTGCCCTTCCCCACCGCCGCGCTGCTCGGCTGCGCGGTACTCACCGGCGTCGGCGCGATCCGCCGTACCGCCGACGTCCGTCCCGGCGACTCGGTCGCCGTCATCGGTCTCGGCGGCGTCGGCCTCTCCGCGGTCGCCGCCGCCCGCGCCGCCGGTGCCGCCCGCGTCATCGCCGTCGACGTCGCACCCGCCAAGGCCGCGCTGGCCCACGCCGCCGGTGCCACCAACTTCCTGCTCGCCGACGACACCCTCAGCCGCGCGGTACGGTCACTCACCGACGGCCGGGGCGTCGACCACGCGGTCGAATGCGTCGGCCGGGCCGCCACCATCCGCGCCGCCTGGCGGGCGACCCGGCGCGGCGGGCAGGTCATCGTGGTCGGCATGGGCGGCAAGGACGACATGGTCACCCTCAGCGCCCTGGAGATCTTTCACTCGGCCCGGACGCTGCGCTCCTCCGTGTACGGCTCCTCCGACCCGGACCGCGACGTCCCCGAGCTGGCCCGCACGGTTCTCGACGGCACCCTCGACCTGGACTTCCTGGTCACCGACCGGATCACCCTCGACGACGCACCGGAGGCGCTGGCCCGGATGTCCCGGGGCGAGGGCGCCCGCACGGTGGTCCTGTTCGACTGACGCGCCCCGGTCGGCCAGCGGCATCCCCGCTCCGAGCATCGAGGGCGTTTATCGAGTGTCGTGACAGGTCGGTGCCCCTGCCACCTTTAGCGACCTTCCCTGGCCCAGCACGGACACCTTTTCCGGCGACCTGGAGATCTTCCGTCAGTACGTGTCGCCCCAGTAGGTGTCCGTGCTGGCGTTCACCACGTCCTCCAGCGTACGAAGACCGGTGGGAAAGATGTTGAATTGCCGCAGGTCGGCGAGGTTGCACCAGCGCATCCCCTGCTGGCCTTCGTCGGAGACATCGTCTGCGGCCAGGTAGTCGGCGGACAACTCCGATTTGAGTTCCGCGAGAAAGTAGAACTCGATCTTGTGTTGATCGCGCCCCTTCCCGGCCAGTTCGTGGCGCGCGTGAATGTACTCACGAACGAAGAGCAGGCGCCCTGGCATCACGTCCGCGCCGATTTCCTCCTGGCATTCACGGATCAGAGTTTCGGTCAGCGTCTCGCCGTACTGCTGCCGGCCGCCGGGCAGCGAGTACCAGACCCCGAGCCCCATCTTGCGGTCCACATACTTCAGCAGGAGCACCCTGTCGCCATCGAGGATGACAGCCTTGGCAGAGTTTTCGAGCCGGCTCTCGGCACTCGTCATGTCGTCGCTTCCAATCCCGCTGCTTCGATCATGTCCTGGAACGTGTGCGGAGGTGGGTTGTTCTGCCAGCCATTCATCGCCAGGCGGTCGAGCAGCGCCCGCTTGAGGTCGATGATCGCCAGGAGCGGCTCACCGAACCGAGGGTCCAGAGCATCGAGGCCGAGCGCGATCTCACGCCAGAGGGTATCGGCCTCCCGGTAGCACTCCCGCATGATGCCACCCGACACCAGCATCTCCAAGATGGCGCTGTGCGTCTTGTTCAGCTCAGGATCGTGGGCCAGCGCCCGGTTGAGCACACCAGCATGCCTGCCGTGGCTGCCGATGACCTGCTGCGCCCGGGTCCAGAGCTTGCTGATTGAATGGCGCAGGTGCGCGTTGAGCGTCGGCTCGGCGAGCCCCTTGGCGACCGGGTAGCTCACCAGCCCAGTAACGGTGTCCTCGAACAGGTCCGCCAGTTCGTCCACCCGCTGTCTCAACCGGCGCATGTCGCGGAGCTCGTCGGCCAAGCCGTCCGGCACGGTCTTCCCGAGATAGGCAAGCAGTCCGAGTAGGCCAGACGAGTAGAAGCCAGATCCGAGGTGTCGAGACCTGACATCCATTCGATACCAGTTCACAAGGCTGTCTCCGTCTTCGAGCGGCGCTGCGTCGAAGCGGGCGGCGTAGTTGTCGTACATGGACTGCACGATTTCCGCCGTCACCTCGGCCATCACCGGTAGTGCCCGAACGCCTGCTGGTGTGAGCGTCGCCTCGCGGACCATCGTCAGCAGGCTGGTCACCGAAAGGCACATGGTCGAGTTGACATCGGCAAGCAGCAAGGCCGGGTCGCGGATGCTGTAGGAAGCCGAAAGGTCGAGGTGGCGGTCCATGTTGTTGAGGATGAGGGTCTGACCCAGTGCGTAAATCTTCAGGTACTCAGCCAGCACCTCCGGATCGGCACCGATCCGGGCACCAACCGCGGCCACCGGCACCGTCTGCCGGAACAGCAGCTCGGAGTCAAGGGCGTCCTGATACAGCCGGGACATCCCGGGAAACAGAAAGTCCATAGTGCGTAGTTGGCTAATGGCTATCAAGATCGGCTGACCGTATCGGGCGAGAAGTTCGACCGTCGTTCCGAAGTCGTAGCCGACTGGGTCAGCACCCGTAGAGAAACGCCTCACCCGCCCGCTCCCACTGACCGTTTTCGTTGCACCCTCTGGAGTACCTCCCACGTGAACTCCATCTGCAAGAGGAAGTAGATCAGCGCGAACGTCGCTGACAGCAGGGGCGTCCAGGAGATGTCTGTTCCATACGTGATGAGACGGTCGGCACCGACAGCGACGTACGCGGCGTTGAGCGATCCGATCACCACTGAAGTAAGTGCTGCGGCCTTCAGCTTGCGTCGACTCTCCAGGTATGGATTGGTCGACCCCCACACCGGTTCCCATCCTTCGGGAAAATCGGCGGCAAGCGCGTGCAGATAGACGCTTCGCAGCCGGTTTACCTGGTGTTTCGCCTCGGTCTGCACCCGATCGGTGACGACATAGGCCCGCAGGACGATCGTGTTCAACACCCCAGCGATCACCGCCGCCGCATAGATGATCGGTAGCCGCAGCACCGTGCCGACCTGCCCCACCGAGGAGATCAATTTTGCGGACACCAGGGCACCAGCGACCAGCACCGGAAAAGCCAGGATACGGAGACTGAGCTTATAGAGATCCCTTTCGGCGTCCTTGTAGTCGTTGTGCAGGATAAACGCCTGCTCGAAGTCGATCAACAACATCTTGCGGGCGGTCTCTACGTCGATGCCCCCGGGTCGCGTCCCCGCTGGCGGTGTGGTGCGAGCCTCCGCAATCTTGGGCGTCAGCGCCTGCTTGATCACCTGGCGCAGACGCCTGCGGCGTTCGTGAGTAGGCACGGGTGATCGCCACCTCCCCATGGTCACGTGCTGCGCATTATCGCGTCAGACGTGGCATCAGGGAAACGGCTCCGCAGAGACGACAAATGCCGACGGAAGACTGTCGCGATCGAGGGCGGTTCTGCGGTCAGTGCACTTCGCCGCGCTACGGTGACGGTCATGCCGCGCTACCTGAAGGTCGTCTACCTCCTAATCCTGCTCGCCCTCGTGGTCTTGGGCTTCGCCTGGGACGCGTCCGTCGGTCTTAAGATCCTGGTTGGTGCGGTGGCGGTAATCCCTGTTGTGGTAGCTGATCTCGTCCTCAGGCACCGGCGGAGCGGGTCACCCAACGCATAGCCCGAAATGTACGGCGGCCTGTCCCACCTCCGGTCATCGCGCTCACCAGCGCGCCGCCAACCCGTCGGCCGCCGACCCCACACCTCGGTGGAGCAGCCGTTCGGCAACTCGACCTGGAGTCGTCTGGCCCCGTCGGAGCCGCAATCCCCAAGTCTCAACCCTGTCCCACCGTCGGCCCTGCGATGAGGATCAGTCGGTTGCGGGCTGGGCGAGAGACAGGAATGGTGCCGTCACTGGTCAGCCCACCCCGAGGGCAACGGCGAGCTGCGTGATCGTGCTCGGGGCGCACGCGTCACGGGCGATCTCGGCGAGTAGCTCCCGGGCGGCGGGGCGGTGACGGATCTCGGCCGGTGCGGTGCGTTCGGCTTCGATCAGGACCCGGGCAGCATTGGTCACATCGTTGGCGTGGAGGTAGGCACGGGCGACGTCGAGCAGGTGCGCAGCGCGATGTTCGGGGGGTAGCCACCGCCATCCGGGCCGCCTGGTGGCCTTTTCGTGCCAGCCGATCGCAGCACCGGCGTCACCGGATTCGACGGCTGCGGCAGTACGTGCAAGGGCGACGGCGGTGGGTCCGAACCCGGTGTGGTGATGGTCGTGCCCGTCGCCGACCCGTTCGGCCATGCCGGCGGCCTCATCGATCAGCTCAGTGGCCGCCGGCTCGTTTCCGTGCTGTGCGGCTGCCAGGGCGGCCTGGATGAGCAGGGTTCCGCACAGGGACAGCTCCGCCGGTGCACCGCTCTCGATCACCGGCGGGGCGATCCGGTAGGCGGCGGCGAGCATCACTGACTTCGCCTCCCGCGTACGCCCCGACATCCGCAACACCTGCCCGAGTTGGACGGCTGCGGCTGCCACCAGCTCCCGGTCACCGGTGGCGGCGAGCATCGCCCGGTCGGTGGCCAGCCACGCCAGCTCGGCGTCGCCGAGCTTGATCAGCAGGGCGGCGGTAATCCGGTACGCCTCCACCAGCGGTGTTCGACCCTGGACCGGGGCTTGGGCGTGAGTGCGCTGTGCATTGGTGAGCAAACCCGGCGCCATGTCGATCACCTGCTGGTAGCGGGCATACTGAAACGTCGTCCACGCGTGCTCCACCTCCCGCAGCATCCGGTCCACCGGAAACACCGGCCGCAGGCCCGCCGGCATGCCCAACGGAATCTCGTACCGGGACAGCGCAAACCTGATCCGATCGACACCCTCGGCGCGATGCGTCGCCTCGACCGACTCGGCGTTCCCGCCGACCAACACGGCGGCATCGATACGCAGCACGCGGGCGATCTGCTGGAGAGTGGACAGTCTGTCCAACGATCGGGCTCCGCGCTCAACCTTGTCGACCCAGCTCTTCGACTTGCCGAGCCGGTCGGCGAACATCTGCTGCGACAGCTTCCGCCGCCCCCGCCAGTACGCCACCCGCCGTCCGACCGGCAACAGCTCAACGCTGTCCACGACGCCACTGCCGGTCCGGTCTCGCCCGGGTGATCTCCTCCGCCGGGATCCGCTCCGCCTCAGCCTCGGCGAGAAGCCGCCGCTTCGCCGCTTCCCGCTCGGCTGCTTGGATCTGCTCGCCCCGGCTCACCCCTGGCTCGTCGCCGTCACCCTGCATCCCCACCTCCGTCGGCCGAAGCGCGGCGGCAAGTCGGCCGTCGCAGGTCTACAGTGACGTCCGGATGTCACCGGCCGCGACGACACAAGGCCCGACGAACAGGCCACATTGGTGGCGACGAAAAGGCGACACGGCGCTATCGTGTCGGTCATGGACGCCCCCAATACCGCCCTGCGAGCTATCCGCATCGGGATGCGGATGAGCCAGGACGACTTCGCCCGCGCGCTCCAGGCGGCCGGCCATCGCGTCGGTGAGCCCAACGACGCCAACAAGAGGCTCGTCCAACGATGGGAGTCCGGCGCGATCGCCGCGCCCCGACCCGTCTATGCCCGCGCGCTGGAGGTCGTCACCGGCCTACCCATCTCGCTGTTGGGCTTCGCCTCGGTTCCCGGCAGGGAGGTCGCCGACGACCAGCACGGCGGCCACGACCTGACATCTCCCATGTCCAGCCTGGCCACGCCGACGCCCAGGCCGACCACAGTTCACCAGTCATACGAGGGAATCTGGCTCAGCCGCTACCAGTACTACTCAAGCGGCCGGGGAGACTCCTTCGCCGGACAGCACTTCGTCGTAGTCCTCCAGCACGGCGACCGGCTGACCGCACGTAGCCTGCCCGGCTCGGCAGCCTCGTCTCTCTCAATGGACCTGACCGTGTTCGGCTCCGTCATCACCGGCACATGGGTCGAGCAGACCGACCCGGCCGGCTACTACCGGGGTGCCCGCTACCACGGTGCGATCCAACTCCTGGCTGAGCCCACGGGTCGACGGATGGCCGGCAAGTGGGTCGGGTTCGGCAAGGACATGGACGTCAACACCGGCCCGTGGGAACTCATCTTCCGCGACGCCTCAACATCCAAGGCCACACTCGACCGGTACAACACCTCGGCGACATAGCGCGCTGCTGATCCGTGTTTTCTAAGGTCATCCGGGCTGCCGGCTTTCGTGCCGGTCGAGTTCATTTGGCACGGTTGCTGTACTTCGCAGCGGTACTTCCGGTTGTCTGGTCCAGCCAATGAAGCGGCGGTGCAGCGCGCCGGCCGGCGCCCAGGGCATGTCCTCGGCGGCCTGCACGAGATAGCCACCGAGGTAGAGGGCCAGTGACACCGGAGCGCCCGCGTACTCCGCACGCAGCTCCCGCCGCCGTGTCGGACACGGCCACGGCAGGTCGCAGCCGCCGCAGCTCCAGATCGGCAGGACCGGGCCGTGGGTGGTCACCCCACACCACCCAGGAACAGGGCGACGCTCGCACGGGCCTGCCGGCTGGTCGCCCACTCCACCTGCCAGCAGGGGTACGGGGACAGCCGCGACCACCACGCCCGACAGCCGGCACACATCCCGTCGAACCCTCGGACATGCACCGCGAGGATCGTCTGCTCCGGGCCGCCGGTCACTGCTCACTCTCCTGCGGCCAGTGACCCCGATTGATCGGAATCCGGTGCCGGGCACGGCACGGCAGGTCGGCTCCGCACCGGCAGACACGCCGCCACAGTTGCCACGACCAGACGGGCCGATGCCGTCGGGCAAACGTCAACGCGGTGGCCGACAGGTACTCGTCGTACGAGACGCGCCGGCTACTCGCTGGCAACACGTCAGGAGCACCTGCCCGCTCTGACCTCACCGGTGGCTCCATGTCGTGCGCTGGTCCCGCATCGTCGGCGCGTACGGCGTTGTCTGGATCGGCTCGCGATGCCACTGCGTGTCGCGCAAGCGCTTAGCCTGGTCGAGCAACCGCTGCTGCGCCACTGCCTGCTCGGCGGCTTGGTGGCGCTGACCCGTTCCAGGCGGCGGGGGTAAGTCGGCCCGCCGAAGTAACCACCGCATGATGTCGCGCAGCTCGGACCAGATCGCCACAGGTTCCGCCTCCCTCGTCACGGGTTGGCGGGTGGCGACGGCAGCGCGACTGTCAGGCGTCGCGCTCGGGTTGACGCCGCCACCCGACAGACACAGTCGGCGCAGCGGGTGCTTCCTGCCGTCGTGTCCTAAACGGAACGCTATGAACAGCACGGTGCGTGATGGCACACCTACGCACCACTACTGGCTGGTGACTCCCATGCGCTCGCACAGGCCCCGCAGTTCGGTGGAGACCAGTCCTCGGCGCAGCAGCCCACGCGCGACCTCCCGCGCCGCCGTCGATGACCGGGTGTGCTGGGCACCGACCCGCTCGGCTGCCAGCAGCATCCGCACCGCGTCTCGCTCCCGATCAGCCGCCACCATCGCGCGGGCCAGGTCCAGCCAGTAGTACACCTGCCGCACCGCCGGCAGATCCCCGACCGCCACCCGGGCAGCCGCCCTTAACGCCTCCTGCGGACGTCCGGTGTCGAGCAGGTAGGCCATCCGCCACAACGCCACGTTGCTCGGGCCCCACAACAGGTCCCAGCTCGTCGTTTCCCCGGTGTGCGCGGCGATCCGCGCCGCCTCGTCGAGGTGATCCTCGGCGGCGGCCTGATCCTTCATACCAGCGAGGTGAAGCGCGCGGGCCAGGTGCAGGAAACCGAGCACATCCAACGCGGTGTCCGCGCTGCTGCCTTCCAGATCCGCTCCGGCCCGATCGCAGTACGTCCGGGCCGGGCCGTACGCGCCGGTGTATGCCGACACCCGTGCCCGATTGGCCGCCGCCACCCCCACCGCAACCGGATCATCAAGCAGGTGCGCAGCCTCGGCCGAACGCTCCGCTGCCAACCAGGCGTGGGCCGAGTAGCCGACGTTCAGCAACGAACCCATCGCCACCCCGTACACCGGCACCATCAACCGGTACGCCGACCGCTGATCAGTCACGCCGTGCAGGGCCGGCACGAGGTCCACAAGCCGGCGCAAGGCTCCGGCGTAGTCGCACCGGCCGTACAGATCCCGCACCAGCGCTGACTCTCGAGCCGCCTGCTCCACAGTGGCAGCCCGGACGATCGGCGGCCCATCGAACGGGTGCGCCATCATCGCCCGCCACACCCGCTCGGCGTCGATCCGCGCGCCGTCAAGCTGTCGATCAGCAGGCGTGTACGGCTGCCCGGTGAGGTCGAAAACCGAACACTCCAGGGCAGCGGCCAGGTCGACCACCATGTACCGATCGGTGCGCTGCACACCGCGTTCGATACGTGACCACGTTGTATGCGAGATGCCCGCGCGACTCGCGGCGTACCGGATGCTCCAGCCCCGCAACTCGCGCCGGGCCCGGATGCGCTCACCCACCGACAGGTCAGCAGGAATGGCTCGGCGAGGCACAACGATCCTATCGACCAACGATCAGATCCGGCAGGCAGCCGTCGCTGCTGGTTGTCTTCGCCCTCTGCGGTCACGGGCGTGGCGCTTGGCTAAGCCTGAGTACAACTTCCCTGTTGTTGTCGTCTCCGTTCGCTTCGAGGCCACAACTTCCCCGTTGTTGTCCTATCCGCAGGGCCACTGTCTACGGCCGGCGCTTGTACTGGTTGCGGTGCTGCACGGTGCGGTGGTTGGGCCTGATTCAACTCAGGCCGACCAGCCGGTGGCGCCACCCGAGAACCCCTCGATCACATCGTCATGCCACGCAGTTCCACGACGCCTGTGCCGGCGCGGTCAGGTAGCGGCGTCGCGTTCGGCGGCGTCGATGTTGGCGTCGGTGACCACGAACATGCCGAGCAGCAGGGTCAGTGTCAGCGACCCCAGGATGGCGAAGACCGCGCGGAGGCCGAACACCTCGGCCAGCAGACCGCCGACCAGCGCGCCGGCCGGCATGCTTCCCCAGGCCAGCGTCCGGTAGCCGCTGTTGACCCGGCCGAGCAGCCGGTCCGGGGTGATCCGCTGGCGTAGCGAGATGGTGATGACGTTCCAGGTGGCGAGCAGGATCCCGCCGACGAAGAAGACGGTGCCGATCACGAACGGGTTGGTGCTCAGCGCCGGTACGCCGGTGATGGCGGCCATCGCCAGCACGGAGAGCGCGAGGGTGCGGGACCGCCCGAGCCGTTTTTCGATCTTGGCGGTGGCGACCGAGCCGAGCACGATGCCGGCGGCGATGGTGGTGAGCAGAAGCCCGTAGCCGGGCTCGGTGAGGCCGACGGCCGAGTCCGGGCCGACCGCGTAGAGCACCAGCACGGCGAAGATGCCGCTGGTGATGAAGTTGCTGGTCCCGACCATGGTGGCCAGGGTGCGCAGCAGCCGGTGCCGCCACAGGAAGCGCAGCCCCTCGGCGATGTCAGCGCGCATCGTGGTCGGGGCGTCGCGTTCGATCCGGAACCGGCCGGCGACCAGGAGCAGCGCGGCGACCGCCACCGCCCAGAGCACCGCCGGCCCGGCGAGCGCCAGGGCCACCCCGGCGGCAACCAGGAAGCCGGCGAGTGGTGGGCCGACGAACTGGTTGGCGGCCAGTTCCACGGCGGCGAGTCGGCCGTTGGCCCGGGGCAGCTGGTCGCGGGTGACCACCTGCGGCAGGATCGACTGGGCGGAGGTGTCGTAGAGGGTCTCGGTGATACCGACGCCGAACGCCACCAGGTAGAGCAGCCAGATCGACCCGGCGTCGAACGCCACCGCCAGCGCCAGCCCGCCGATGAGCGCCGCGCGCAGGGTGTTGGCGGTGAGCATCACCCGACGCCGGTCGAGCCGGTCGGTGAGGGCACCGGCCGGCAGCGCGAACAGCAGCCAGGGCAGGCTGAACGCGGTCGCGACCCCGGCCACCAGCACCGGTGAGCGGGTGTATCCGACGGCGGCCAACGGCAGCGCGATCTTGACGATCCCGTCGGCCAAATTGGACACCGCCGACGCGGACCAGAGCCGCCAGAACCGTCCCCCCAGCCCGCCCTCGTCCGGGCGACGTGCTGCATCCGTACGCACTGGTTCCTCGACCCCCGTCATACCGCCGATCATCGCAGCGTCGCGGCGACCGGCGGAAGGCCGACGGCCTTGCACTGAGTGAAATAGACAGTGCCGATCAGCGGTCGGATCACGGGATCATCCGACCGCACCCCCGGTCCGTCGGCGAGAGAGGTGGGGTCACGATGGCGTTCGCCCGCAACCAGTGGTACGTGACGGCCTACAGTAGCGAGGTCGGGCGGGATCTGCTCGCCCGCACGGTGCTCGGTGAGCCGCTGGTCCTGTACCGCACCGAGTCCGGCGAGGCCGTGGCGCTCGCCGACAGGTGCGTGCACCGCCGCTACCCGCTCTCCGAGAGCCGACTCGACGGCGACACCATCGTCTGCGGGTACCACGGCTTCACCTACGACCAGACCGGTGCCTGCGTCTTCGTACCCGGTCAGCAACGCATCCCGCGTACCGCGCGGGTCGCCGCGTACCCGGTGGTGGAGCAGGATTCGTTGATCTGGGTGTGGATCGGCGACCGGGACCGCGCGGACCCGACCACCATTCCCCGCGCGCCCTGGCTGGACGACCCCCGGTACACGGTGGTGCGTGGGATGGCGCCGCTGAACGCGCGGTACAGCCTGCTGGTCGACAACCTGATGGACCTGTCCCACGAGACCTACCTGCACGGCGGCTACATCGGCACCCCCGAGGTGGCGAACACGCCGATCACCACCGAGGTGGACGAGGAACGCGGCATCGTCTACGTCAGCCGGCACATGGACGACGCCGAGTGCCCGCCGTTCTACGCCAAGTCGACGGGCATCCAGGGCCGGATCACCCGCTGGCAGGACATCGAGTACCACCCGCCGTGCCTGTACCTGCTGCACAGCCGGATCGCGCCGCAGGGCCTCTACCCGCCGGCCGAGGGCGAGGACAGCGGCGCCTTCCACGCCGAGATCGTGTACGCGATCACGCCGTCGACGGAGCACACCACCTACGACTTCTGGGCGGTGGCCCGGGACTTCGCCGTCGACGACGAGTCGGTGAGCGCGTACCTGCACCAGAGCAACCACACGGTGGTCATGCAGGACGTGACGGCGCTGAACATCCTGGAGCAGGTGATCGCGTCCGAACCGGACAGGTACCAGGAACTCAGCATCAACATCGACACCGGCGGGCTCGCCGCCCGGCGTCTGATCGCCCGGATGGTCGAGGCGGGGACGGTGGGGGCGCCCCGATGACCGAGCCGGCCAGCATGCTCACCGGCGACCGGATCTACCGGATCCACTGGATGCCGGGCACCGACACGCTGCGCGGGATCTGCCACTGCGGTGCCGAGCGCGTCGCCGAGGAACCGGTCGAGCTGTGGGAGTGGCTGCTCGCCCACCCGTACGGTCACCAGCCGCCGGAGGCGGTCGCACCGACCCCGCACGCCGCACCGACCCGGACGGCGGTGCCGGCGTGACCGACGACGGGCTGGACGGCGCGGAGCTGGTGGTGGCCGAGCGGGACCGGGCGGCGACGGGTGTCGACGTGCTGGGCCTGTGCCGCCCCGACGGCGGCGACCTGCCCGCCTGGACCCCGGGTGCGCACCTCGACCTGGAACTCGGGCCGGGACTGGTGCGCCAGTACTCGCTCTGCGGCGACCCGGCCGACCGCGCCACCCTGCGGGTCGCGGTCCAGCTGGAGGCGGAGGGGCGCGGCGGCTCGCGGCACGTGCACGAACGTCTCACCCCGGGCGCGACCATCCGGGTGCGCGGGCCGCGCAACAATTTCCCGCTGGTGGCGGCGCCGCGCTACCTGTTCGTCGCCGGTGGCATCGGCATCACCCCGATCAGGCCGATGGTCGCCGACGCCGCCGACGCCGACTGGCAGCTGGTGTACGGCGGACGCAGCCGCGCCACGATGGCCTTCGCCGACGCCCTGCGGGAGAAGTACGGCGATCGGGTGCGCCTGTATCCCCAGGACGAGACCGGCCTGCTCGACCTGGACGAGCTGCTGGGACAGCCGGTCGACGGGCTGGTCTACTGCTGCGGGCCGGAGGCGTTGATCGCGGCCGTGGAGCAGCGCTGCCGGACGTGGCCCGCCGGAGCCCTGCACGTCGAGCGCTTCACCCCGCTGGCCCCCACCGAGGCCGTGGACACCGCCGTCGAGGTGGAACTCGCCCTCAGCGGCCGGACGCTCACCGTGCCGCCGGGCACGTCGATCCTGGCGGCGGTGGAGGCGGCCGGCGTGCAGGTGCTCTCCTCGTGCCGGGAGGGCACCTGCGGCACCTGCGAGACAGCCGTGCTGGACGGCGTGCCGGAGCACCGGGACAGCCTGCTCACCGAGGCGGAACGGGCCGCGGGCGACACCATGATGATCTGCGTGTCCCGGTCGGTCACGCCCCGGCTGACGCTGGAGCTGTGACCGGCCGGCCGGGATCGGCATGATGGCGGGGTGGACGCGCAGCCCGGACGGTCGGTCACCAGCAAGGTGCTGGCCCTGCTCGACGCGTTCACCCCGGCCAGCCCGGCGCTGACCCTCAGCGAGCTGGCCCGCCGCGCCGAACTGCCGTTGCCCACCGCGTCCCGCCGGGTCGCCGAGCTGGTCGCCTGGGGCGCGCTGGAGCGCGGTGACGACGGGCGGTACCGGATCGGGTTACGGCTGTGGGAGGTGGGTTCGCTCGCTCCCCGGGGGCTCGGGCTGCGCGAGCTGGCGCTGCCGACCATGGAGGACCTGTACGAGGTGACCCATGAGAACGTCCAGCTCGCCGTCCGGCAGGACGTCGAGCTGGTCTTCATCGAACGGATCGCCGGGCGGCACGCGGTGCCGGTGCTCACCCGGGTCGGTGGCCGCTTCGCGTTGCACGCCACCGGAGTCGGGCTGGTGCTGCTCGCGTACGCGCCGGCCGAGGTGCAGGAACAGGTGCTGGCCGCGCCGTTGGAGCGGTACACCCCGCTGACCATCACCGATCCCGGGCGGCTGCGCCGAGGGCTGGCCGAGGTGCGGCGCACCGGGTACGCGGTCAGCGACCGGCAGGTGACCATGGACGCTCTCTCGGTCGCCGCGCCGGTCTGCGGACCGGAGGGTTCGGTGGTCGCCGCGATCTCACTCGTGGTGGCGCAGCACCGGGCGGACCCGGTGGCGCTGGCGCCGCTGGTCCAGGCGGCGGGCCGGACCATCTCCCGATCGCTCGGCACGCCGTACGGGTCACGGCGGTCTGCCGGGTAGGTCGGTACGCCCCGCCGGCTCAGTCGGGGAAGGCGAGCAGCCGCAGCAGACCGGCCAGCCGCTCGTGGTCCTCGGGGGTCACCGTGGCCAGCAGCCCCAGCTCGACGGCGCGGGCGGCCTGCTGGGCGCGGGCGAAGAGGTCCCGGCCGGCGTCGGTCGCGACGAGGACGTTGGCCCGCCGGTCGGCCGGGTCGGTGCGACGCTCCACCAACTGGCGTTGTTCGAGCCCGTCGACCAGCGCGACGACCTGACTCGGGTCGAGGCGGAGGAACTCGGCCAGCTCCCGCTGGGTGGGTCGCACCCCGTCGGCGGCCAGCGCGAGCACGCAGTAGGACCGCGCCTTGAGCCCGTGCTCGGCGAGGGCGGCGTTGGCCGCCGCGAGCGTGAGCGCGTTGGCGCGGGCCAGCAGAAATACCAGGTCACCGCCGAGCACGCTGTCCCGCAGGGCGTTCCGCCCCGGCAGCCGGGTCTTCCCGCTAGCGGACATGGCGACGATGGTAGCGCGTTTCACCAATGATTGACATTTTCAACGGTCCGTGCTCAGATCAGGTGAACACGAAGGAGTTCCCCATGTCCCTGGACGGCAAGGTCGCCATCGTCACCGGATCCGGACGCGGTCTCGGCCTCGCGTACGCGCAGGAGCTCGCCCGGCAGGGTGCCGCCGTGGTGGTCAACGACGTCGACGCGCAGACCACTGCCGACGCCGTCGCGTCCATCGAGGCGCTCGGTGGCCGGGCCGCAGCGGTGGTCGCTCCGGTCGGCCCGACCGAGACCGCCGAGCGGTTGGTCGCTGCCGCCGTCGAGACCTTCGGTCGACTCGACATCCTGGTCACCAACGCCGGTGTGCTGCGCGACACCGTGCTGTGGAAGATGACCGACGAGGACTTCGACACCGTCATCAACGTGCACCTGCGCGGCACCTTCACCACCGTCCGCGCGGCGGTGCAACACATGCGGGCGGCCGGCGAGGGTGGGCGCGTCATCTGCATCGGGTCCCCCACCGGCCAGCGGGGCAACTTCGGCCAGACCAACTACGCCGCCGCCAAGGCGGGCATCGTCGGCATGACGCGCACCTGGGCGCTGGAGCTCAAGCGGGCCGGCATCACCGCCAACACCGTGGTTCCGGTGGCCGCGACCGCCATGACCGCCACGGTTCCCTACTTCGCCGCCGCCGTGCAGGCGGCCGAGCAGGGCGAGCCGATGCCAGCGTTCTTCCGGCACGATCTCGGCTTCGGCACGGCGGACGACGTCGCCGGGCTCATCGCGTTCCTCGGCTCCGACGCGGCCGGCGGCGTCACCGGTCAGGTGATCGGGGTGGGCGGCGACCGGCTCCAGATCTGGACCCACCCGGAGGCGGCGCTGACCGCCCACCGCGAGGGCGGCTGGACGTACGATGCTCTGCTCGAAGCCTGGCCGGCGACGTTCGCCGGGGCGCTGCAGAGCGTCGGCGAGCGGTTCCCGGAACTGCCCGAGGAGTTCAAGACCGCCGCCTCCTGACCCGCCGGACGAAAGTTCCCCATCATGTACCAGCCCGCCATCGACCTCGACGCCGTCACCGCGATCGACATGCACGTGCACATCGAGGTCGACGAGCACGGCCACAACTCGCTGCCCGACGACCTGGTGGCGGCGGTGTCGAAGTACTTCAAGGCCGACGGGCCGCGCCCGGCGATCGAGGCGGTGGCGCAGTACTACCGGGAACGCCAGATGGCGGCAGTGGTGTTCACCGTGGACGCCCGCACCCAGTTGGCGCACCAGCCGCTGTCGAGCGTGGAGATCGCCCGCGCCGCGGCCGAGCACGCCGACGTCCTGATCCCGTTCGGGTCGGTCGACCCGCGCACCGGGTCGGCGGCGCTCGACCTCGCCACTCGGCTGATCGAGGACGAGGGCGTACGCGGCTTCAAGTTCCATCCCACGGTGCAGGGCTTCGATCCGAGCGACGAGCAGTACGCCCCGCTGTGGGGCCTGCTCGAAAAGGCCGGCGTGCCGGCGCTGTTCCACACCGGGCAGACCGGCATCGGCGCCGGGATGCCGGGCGGCTACGGCTTCCGGCTCGGCCTGTCGAACCCGATGCTGCTCGACCCCGTCGCGGCCGAGTTCCCCGACCTCCAGATCATCATGGCCCACCCGTCGGTGCCCTGGCAGGACGAGGCGCTGTCGGTGGCCACCCACAAGCCGAACACCTGGATCGACCTGTCCGGCTGGAGCCCGAAGTACTTCCCGGCCGAGCTGGTGCGGTACGCCAACTCGCTGCTCAAGCGCCGGGTGCTGTTCGGCACCGACTACCCGCTGCTCACCCCGGACCGCTGGCTGCGGGACGTGCGCACCACCGACCTCAAGCCCGAGGTGCTCCCCGGCATTCTGAAGGACAACGCCGTCCGGCTGTTGCGCCTGTCCAGCTGACGACGAGAGGACGTTCATGACGACGACGATCACCTACGAGCAGCTCGCCGACCTTGCCGGCACCGACCTCGGCTACACCGACTACCGGACGGTCACCCAGGACCAGGTGAACCTCTTCGCCGACGCCACCGACGACCACCAGTGGATCCACGTCGACCCGGAGCGGGCGAAGAACGGCCCCTTCGGCGCGCCTATCGCCCACGGCTTCCTCACGCTCTCGCTGGCAGTGCCCTTCTGGACCGAACTGCTCGACGTGAAGGGGGTCACCACGAAGGTCAACTACGGCCTGGACAAGGTGCGCTTCCCGGCCCCGGTCAAGGTCGGCTCGCAGGTCCGCATGACCGCGACGGTCGCCGAGGTCGTCGAGGTGTCCGGCGGGTACCAGATCGCCGTCGACCAGACGATCGAGATCGACGGCGGCACCAAGCCCGCAGTGGTGGCCCGCGGCTTGTACCGCTTCTACGCCTGACCGCCACCGGCACGCCGGCAGGTCACGCATCGACGCACCGTCCGCCACCACCGGGAGACCGCTGATGCATGAACAAGGAATCGGTGCCTGGCTGGCCAAGCGCCGGCTCAAGTCCCCGGACAGGCTCGCCCTCGTCCACGGTGCGGGCTCCACCGTGACGTACCGCCAGTTCGCCGACGGCGCCGACCGGGTCGCCGCGATGCTGCGGCGGTTCGGCGTCGGCAAGGGCGACGCGGTGGCCTACCTGGGCGAGAACAGTCCGGACTTCCTCCAGGTGATGTTCGGCGCGGCGCGGCTGGGTGCCGTCTTCGTGCCGATCAACACCCGGCTGGCGCCGCCCGAGGTAGCCCACGTGCTGACCGACTGCGGCGCGCGGGTGCTGATCCACGATCCCGAGTTCGCCGAGCGGGTGGCCGCCGCCATCGGCACCGGGCCGCCCCCGCGCGTCATCGTCACCGGCGGGGGTACCGCCGACCGGCCGGGACTGACCCGGCTGCTGAACACGACCGCCGCGGACGCCAGCACCGCCGTCGCGGTGAGCCTGGACGACCCGGCCGCGATCATCTACACCTCGGGTACGACCGGGCGGGCCAAGGGTGCCGTGCTGACCCACGGCAACCTCACCTGGGTCGCGCTCAACTGCGTGGTCGACTACGACGTCGTGTCGACCGACGTCGCGCTGATGATCTCGCCGTTGTTCCACGTCGCGTCCCTCGGCATGGGGGCGCTGCCGGTCATCCTCAAGGGCGCCACGCTCGTGCTGGAGAAGGGCTTCGAGCCGGGACGCGCGCTGACCCAGATCGAGCGGCACGGCGTCACCATGCTCAGCGGCGTGCCGACCACCTACCAGCTGATGGCCGACCACCCGGACTGGGCCACCACCGACCTGTCGACGTTGCGGAAGCTGACCTGCGGCGGCTCGGCCGTGCCCACCCGGATCCTCAACGCCTACGAGGAGCGCGGCCTGTCGTTCTCGCAGGGATACGGCATGACCGAGGCGTCGCCGGGCGCGACGTCGCTGCCTCCGGCGATGACCCGCGTCAAGCAGGGCAGCGTGGGCCTGCCGCACTTCTTCACCGGCGTGCGGATCGCCGACGAACACGGCGCACCGCTCGCCGACGACGGCATCGGTGAGATCCAGATCTGCGGCCCGAACGTTTTCCCCGGCTATCACCTGCTGCCGGAGGCGACGGCCGAGGCGTTCACCCCGGACGGTTGGTTCCGCTCCGGCGACCTCGGTTACCTCGACGCCGACGGCTACCTCTACATCTCGGGTCGACTCAAGGACATGATCATCTCCGGGGGCGAGAACATCTACCCGGCCGAGATCGAAGTCCTGCTCGGCGAGATCGACGGGGTGACCGGGGTGGCGGTCATCGGCGTACCGGACGCGCGGTGGGGCGAGGTGCCGTGGGCGATCATGACGGTGCGCCAGGACGCCACCGTCGACGTGGCCACGGTCCAGCAGTTCCTCGACGGCCGGGTCGCCCGTTACAAGGTGCCCAAGAACGTGGTCGTCGTCGACGAACTTCCCCGGACCGCGTCCGGGAAGGTACGCAAGGGCGACCTGCGGAGCCGGTTCGCCGGCTAGTTCGAGGTCCGGCTGCGCCGTGCCGGATCGCCGACCGACCTCGCCGCGACACCACCGACGTTCCTGGCCGCCGCGCCGGTGCCACCGGCAACGAGGGCGGCGAACTCCTCGGCGGAGGCCGTGGCCAACCGCTGGTGCATCCGCCGGTAGACCTGCGTCGACCGCCCGGCCGGCCACTGCGCGTCCATGAACTCGCGGGGCAGCCTCGGGTCCGCGCGCAGCAACGCGAGCCAGTCGGCCACCAGCATGGTACGCACGGTCAGCGCGCTCGCCGCCTGGGTCGCGGCACCCGGATCGCCCCACACCTCGATGAACGCCAGGTGCTGACGGCGGATCGCCTCGATGTCCCAGGCCGCGCGGACACTGTCGGCGATCGGAAAGCCGGCGAGTTCCCGGGCGTGGAAGGCGATGACCGTCTTGGGGGGAAGGTCCTCACACAACGGTTCCAGCGACCCGGCGAGGTCGACCTCGCCGGGTGCCAGCCAGAGCCCGTCGCGCAGCGGCGCGAACCCCTCCCAGGTCAGGGTGGAACGCAACCGGTGGCGCAGGGTCCGCTGCCCCTCGGGGATCGTGAACGTGACGAGGGTCCAGCCGGTGCCCTGCGGATCGAACGGGCGAGGACCCCGGACGCGTGCGGTGGCCTCCCGCAACACCGCCACGCCGTGCTCGGTCAACGAGAACAGGATCTCCCGGCCGCTCTTGCTCCGGTCCAGCATGCCGGTCTGCACCAGCCGGTCGAGGGTCGCCCGCGTCGCCGGCGCGGCGACGCCGGCTCCTTCGAGCACCCCGATCAGGACGCTGGCGCGAATCGGGCCGACCGCATCGTCGACGACGTGCTCGCCGAAGAACGCGAGCAGCAGCTGCTTCGGCTGACGACTGCGCACAGCTTTCCCTCTCGAGCGAATCCACCCCTCGGCACGGTCACGGGGCGACGGTCTGCCCGCGCTTGGCACGCTGGATCTGGTCGTAGACATGCGTACGCAGCTCGGTGAAGCGCGGTAGCGCCCGGGTGCTGATCTGGTCGCGCTCCGGCGGCAGGTCGACCGTCAGGTCCTCCTGTACCCAGGTCGGCGACGCGGACAACACCAGTACCCGTTCCCCCAGGTAAACCGATTCGTCGATGTCATGGGTGACGAAGAGAACCGAAATCCTACGGCTCGCGTGCAGCTCGCGGACGAGATCCTCCAGGTCGGCGCGGGTCTGGGCGTCGACCGCGGCGAACGGCTCGTCCATGATCAGCACCTCGGGCTGGTACGCGACGGCCCGCGCGATCGCCACCCGCTGCTGCATGCCGCCGGAGAGCTGCCACGGGTGGCTGCGTGCCGCGTGCGCCAGCCCGACCGCCTCGATGGCGTCGGTGACGAGCTTGTCGCGGGCCTGGCGGGAGAGCCGCTTGTGCCGCAGCGGCAGCTCGACGTTGCCCCGGACGGTCAACCACGGATAGAGGCTGCGGCCGTACTCCTGGAAGACGACGGCCATCGCCGGGCTCGGGCCGGTCACCGGCGCCCCGTCCATCTCGACCAGGCCGCTGGTGGGCCGGAGCAGGCCGGCGAGACATTTCAACAGGGTCGTCTTGCCGCAGCCCGACGGCCCGACGATGCAGACCAGCTCACCGGAGCGCATGGTGAAGCTGATGTCCCCGATCGCCTCGACATCGCCGTTCGCGGACTCGTAGACCTTGCGCAGGTGCTCCACCCGCAGCAGGGTGCTCTGGTCAGGCACGGTTGACCTCCCTGATTCCGTGGTACCAGCGCAGCACCCGTCGCTCGACGACACCGAAGGTCGCGGCGAGGAGCACGCCGACGAGGCCGAGCAGGAGAATGCCGCTCCACATCTCGGCAATGAGGTAGTTGCGTTGGAAGTAGGCGATCCGGTAGCCCAGTCCGGCGGACGAGGCGAACATCTCCGAGATGACCATCAGGATCAGCGCGACCGAGAGCCCCTGCCGGACCCCGGTCATGATCCGCGGGCTGGCGGCCGGGAGCACCAGGTACCGGAGCCGCTCCCACCAGGTGATCTGGAACGAGTCGGCGGTCTCGGACATCACGCTGTCGGTGGCCCGGACACCGTCGATCGTGTTCAGCAGGATCGGCCAGACCGCACCGGAGACGATCACCACCACCTTCATCGTGTCGGTGATGCCGAGCAGCAGCATCACGACCGGGATCAGCACCGGCGGCGGAATGGCCCGGAAGAACTCCAGCAGCGGTTCGAGCAGTTCCCGTAGCCACTGGAACAGCCCGATGAGCGTGCCGGCGGCGACGCCGATCACGATCGAGGCGGCGATGCCGAGGGCGAGCCGGTAGAGGCTCGGCAGCACGTCGTCGACGAACGCGGGACCGATCCAGGTCTCCCCGAAGGCTTCGAAGATCGTGAGAGGGCCGGGGAAGAACCGGTTGGTCGACGAGGTCGACGCCAGTCCCCAGATCACCAGCAGCAGGAAGGGCAGCCCGAGCGGGTAGAGGAAGCCAGCGGCGACGCGACGCCCGAGGCCACGCCCGCGCGGGCGCTGGGCGATCCGGCCGGCGTGCACGGTCACAGGACCTCCTCACCGCGTACGGACTGGTGCCACGACAGCGAACGCCGCTCGATGGACCGGAAGACGAGATTCACCACGAGCCCGAGCAGGCCGGTGACCACCACGAAGGCGTACAGGCCGACCGAGTCACCGGCGGACCGGGACAGCTCGATCATCCGTCCCAGACCGGGATTGCCGATCACCATCTCGGCGGTGATGGCGAGGATGAGGGCGACCGCCGCGGCCAGCCTGACGCCGGTCATGAGGTACGGCAGGGCGGTCGGCAGCACCAGATACGACAACCGCTCACGGCGGGTGAGCCCGAAGCTGCGGGCGGTGTCCCGGGCGACCGCGTCGACGTCGGCGACGCCGTAGATCACCTGCACGAAGACCTGCCAGAACGACGCGTAGATGATGATGAGCAGGGCCGCCTGCATCTGGATGCCGAACAACAGCACGGCGAGCGGGATGAGCGCCACCGACGGGATGGGCCGCAGGAACTCCACCACCGTGTGGGTGGCGCGGCGCAGGAAGGGCACCAGGCCGACGATCGTGCCGAGGACGACCGCGGCGGCGGTGGCCACGGCCAGCCCGATCGCCCAGGAGGTCATGGTGTACCCGAGCCGACGCCAGAAGGCGAGGTCGCGGAACTCCTCGGCGAGCCGGGCGAGCACGTCCGTGACGTACGGCAGATACTGCGAGTTGATCAGGCCCAGGGTCGGTACCAGCTGCCAGATGACGAGGAACCCGGTCAGCCCGACAACGCCCAGCATCACCTTGCGCAGCGAACGGGGACGCCGGAGGGACAAGACGTGCATGTTGCTCCCGTGGTCGGCGGTCCCGCCCTTCCCGGCCGGTCACCGGGAAGGGCGGGACCGCGCCGGCTACTGCTGTTGGATGAGGCGATCGAAGTTGGGCTGCTGATCGAGCACCTTGTACTTGCCGGCGAGCGTGGCCAGCGACTCCAGGCTCGCCCGGTCCAGCTCCCAGCCGAACTGCGGCAGCTTCACCGAGTCCGCGACCGCCTCCGGGAGCTCCAGGTTGTCCTTGATCGCCTGGCGGACGGCCGCCTCGTTGGCGGAGTCCTGCGCCCACGCGAGGGTCTCCTTCATCGCCGCGGTGAAGTCAGCGACCACTTCGGCCTCGGAGTCCATCTGCTCCTTCGTCGTGATGGCGGTGAGCGTCGCGAGCCCGGGGGCGACCGCCTGGTACGGCGCGACGACGAAGGCGTCGCCACGGTTGCGCAGCTGGGTGACGAAGGGCTCCGGCACCCAGGCGGCGTCGATGTTGTCGGCTTCCAGCTGCGCCGGGACGTCGGGGAAGGCGACCTCGACGAACTTGATGGTGGAGGGGTCACCACCGTCCTTCTCCACCGCGGCCATGATCGTCACGTCGCCGGCCGCGCCGAGGCTGTTCACCGCCACTCGCTTGCCGGCCAGCTCCGCCGGCCTGGTGATGCCCGACTTGGCCGAGGCCACCACGGCGTTGATGTCGTCGCCCTCGGCGTAGGACGACGCGTAGTTGCCGATGATCACGACGCCGAGATCCTGCAGGTCGGCCCGGAACGGGCCGAACGGCTGACCGATGGCGAAGTCGATGTCGCCGTTGATGAGCGCGGGGATGGCCTGTGCCCCGCCCTGCGCGGGCAGCACCTCGACCGACAGCCCGTGCTTTTCGAAGATGCCGGCCTTCATGCCGCCCCACAACGCGGCGGTCTCGGTGATCGGCAGGGCCGCGACACGAACCTGGCGAAGTTCGCCGCTATCCTCTCCCGAGGGGGTGGCATCCGAGTCCGTACATCCAACGAGCGCGATCGCGACGCCGGCGATCAGCCCGAACGTGAACAGCTTCTTCATCGACAAGGCCCTTCCTGGGGCGGGAGTGGTGGGCGCGTCAACACCGACAGGTGTCTTGGGACCTGCGGCGGGCTCGATGTGAGTGAGATCACCCGGCCGTGTTGGACATCGTGGGCCACCCTACCCCGAAATGTCAAGAAATTCTGACGCCCGTCACAAATCAGTTGAATATCGATTCCGCCACGTCAGCCCAACGCACGGACCAGCTCGGTGCGGGAGCGGATGCCGAGCCGGTGGTAGATGTTTCGCAGGTGATGGTCGACGGTCCGGGTGGACAGGAACATCTGCCTGGCCACCTCCTGGTTGGTGGCACCGGAGGCAACCAGGAGGGCGACGCGTAGCTGCTGACCGGTGAGCAGCCGCACGGCGTACGGGTCCGGCGTACCGACGGACTCCCCCGCCGCGCGTAGCTCCACGGTGGACTGCCGGGCCCACGCCTGCGCACCGAGCAGGACGAAGGTCTGCCGGGCCCGGTGCAGGTGACCGCGAGCCTCGCGAGGGTGGCGGGCGTGGCGTAGTTCCCGACCGAAGAGCAACTCGGTGCGCGCCCGCTCGAAGGTGGCGGCATCGCTCGGATGCAGGGACAGCGCGGCACGGAAATGCCGCTCGGCCTCGGCGCTACCGCGCGGGGCCAGCAACGCGTGGCAGCGGGCCGACAGCGCCCGGCGCAGCGGGCTGGCGGTGCTGCCGGCCCAGCGGTCGAAGACGGTGAGCGCGGCCCGCGCCCGGGTCTGCCGGCCATCGTGCGCGGCGGCCTCCACCAGGTAAGGCGTGGCCATCACCTGGACGAGGACCTGACCGCGCCCGGTACCGGGGTGAGCCAGCGCGGCCAGCCGGTCTGCCGCGTCGGCGTACCTGGCGTCGACCAGGTCCAGCATCGCGAGGGCCCACTCGGCGAGGGCGTGCGGGCGACTGCCCGGCACGGCGCCGTCGCCCAGCTCGGCGACGTGACCGAGACTGGCCTCGTGGTCCGACCGCACGGCCGCGAGCACGGCGAGCAGGCCGAGATGGACACCGGCGCTGGTGTGCTGGCCGGCGGCCCGCGCCACCCGCAGCCCTTCCCGACAGCTCTGCGTCGCGGCCTCGTGGCGGCCCAGCCAGTACTCGCTCATCGCCCGTAGCTCGAGCGCCCTGGGCAGCAGGGACAGCTCGCCCCGGTCGGCCGCCAGCTCGACGGCGCGGTCGGCGAGCCGGTACGCCGCGGCGTCCACCGCGACCAGCAGGCCGGCCACGGCCGCGCCGGTCAACGCGGTCGGGGTCACCGCCGTATCGGTCAACCGCCCACCGAGCACCACCGCCCGGCGCAGCAGCGGTCCGGCGTGGGCGTGGTCACCGCGCAGCGTGGCGGCGACCCCGGCGACCAGGGTGGTCAACAGGTCCGCCCACGGTGGATCCCCGTCCCGACGCAGTGTCGCCATGCGGCGGGCCACTTCGGCGTAGCGGTACTGGTCGCCGCAGAAGCAGACGGCCTCACCGGCGCGGACCAACGCGACCAACGCCGACTCACGGTCCACCTCGGCCAGTGCGCTGGCGGCGGACAGCAGGCTCGGCAGCGCGGCCGGGGCCGAGCCGCAGCGCAGTCGCATCTCGCCACGCAGCAGTTCGGCGAGTCCCCCGGTGGCAGTGGCCAACCCCCGGTCGCACACCGCCGCGCTGCCGGCGACCCGCCCGGCCGATGCGGGCGGGTCGCCGTCCGGCGGCGCACCGGCCACGACGTCGCGCCCGACCGTAGTGGCTGACACCCCGTCCGGCAGTGTCGCTGTCGGACCGCTGGGTGCCTCAGCGACGCGGTGCAGCAACGCGCGGGCCCGGCCGGGATCGCCAGCCTGCCAGGCGTAGCGGGCGGCGGTGACCTGTCGGCTGGCGGCGCGCTCCGGATCGTCGCTGAGTTCGGCGGCCCGGGCCAGCGCCGTCGCTGCGGTGAGACGGTCCGTCCGCTCGCCTACCGCGTCCGCCAGTTCCGTGGCCAGCGCCGGTGCCGGTCCATCGGTCGCCGCCGCCAGGTGCAGGGCCCGACGCAGCCGGGCCCCGGTGCCGTCGAGCGCGGCGGCGAGCAGTAGATGAGCCTCGCGGCGCGCGGTTACCGAGGCGGTGGCCTCGACCATGGCGCGGGCCAGCGACCGGGGAAAGGCGGCGCCACCCGGTGCGGTGAGTCGGACCAGGCCGGCGGCCTCGGCCGGTGCCAGCGTCGCGAGACTGTCGCCGACGGCGCGCAGCGCCCGGCCCAGGGTTACCGGGTCCGCGACGTCGGCCCGCTCGGAACCGGCGGGAGCGGTCGCGGCGAGCACGGCCAGCAGCAGCGCGCGCCGCGTGTCGCCGGGCAGGCGGGAGAGCACGCCACGGTAGGCCCGGCCCAGCCCGCCGTCGGTCGGCGGGGTGGTGGGCAGCGGTTCCACACCGTGCCACTGGCCCTGGGTCAGCGAGTCCGCGAGGTCGACCAGGGCCTGCGGATTGCCGGCGGCGAGGGCGTTCAGTCCGGCCAGCACCGGGTCGGGTGGTGGCGGCCCCGGGCGGCGCGCGGCCAGCAGGGCGTGACTGTCCGGCTCGTCGAGCGGCAGCAGCCGGCGGCCGGGTATCGCGTCCGCCCCGCTGTCGCTGCCGGCGGTGAGCAGCAGGACGACGGGCAGCCGCGGCAGTCGCCGGGCCACCAGGGTCAGCAACCGCGCCGTCGGGGCGTCGCCCACGTCGAGGTCGTCCATGGTGCACAGCAGCGGACCGTCGTGAGCGGCCTCGGCGAGCAGCCCGAGTACGGCGTGGGAGAGCACCAACTGGTCCTGGTCGCGACAGCCTTCACCGGCCACCGCCCGGCGCAGCACCTGCCGTTGCCGCCCGGGCAGCGCGCCGGTGCCGACGAGCACCGGATCGAGCAGCCGCTGCAGCCCGGCGTAGGGCAGCATCGCCTCGTCGGGCAGGCCGGCGGCGGCGAGCAGCCGACGGCCCCGGCCGTGCCGGTGTGCGTACGCCAGCAGCGTGCTACGCCCGGAGCCGGGTTCGCCGTGCAGCAGCAGCGCCTTGCCGACCGGTGCGGCGAGCAGGCTCTGGATCTCCCGGCACTCTGCCTGCCGGCCCCGTAGCACAGCTATTTGCACCGTCGATGCATTAACCATGCATCGAGTCTCGCCTACCCGTCGGCGCTTGAGAAGAGGGAATTGTCGGGGTGGTTCCGCCGAGGTCAGCGGTCGGCCGGCTCGGCGAGCAGCGCGCCGACGGTGCGGGCCATCACCGCGCGGGCGGCGTCCACCCCCAGCCCGAGGCCGTCGCGCAGGGTCGACCACGCCGGCCAGGTGCTCGCCGCCACCACGGCGTTGACCAGCTGGGTCCGGGCCGACCCGGCGCGGGCCAGTTCGTCGGCGAACAGCTGCTCGACCTCGTCGCGTACCCGGGCGATGTGTTTGAGCCGGTTGCGGCGCAGCTGCGCGGAGACCGGCTCGCGCATCTGTGCCGCCCGAGCCGACGGCGCGATCAGTTGCAGCAGCTTCGCCCGCTGCCGGCAGAACGCGTCGACCCGCTTCGCCAGCGGCAGGGTGGGCGAGATCGGCCGCCACGCGGCTTCCTGCTGGCGCAGCAGCTCGGCCCCGCTGGCCTCGAACAGGGTCTCCATGTCCTTAAAGTTGGTCCAGAGCGTACGCAGGGAGATGCCGGCCCGCTCGGCGATGCGCTCGCCGGTCGGGCGCAGGTCTCCCTCGGAGATGAGCGCGAGATGCGCCTCGACGATCGCCGCCCGGGTGCGCTCGGCCCGGGCGGTGCGCCCGTCGACCCGGCCGGCCGCCTCGGCACTGACCATCCCCGCCGTCCCCCTCACCCCTGGCGTCGCGTTCGTGCGAGCCGAGTCTAGGCGTTCGCCGAGACCCTGCCCGGACGAGCCTGACCGATCGCGGCCGGTGTCGCGGCAGGTCGGCGCGGGCTGGCTCGTCTCGCCGGTGTGCGCCGTCCGGGGGCCCGGGCGGCGCACACGCGAGCGGATCAGGCGGTCGGCACGCCGTCGGCCGGTGGCGGCGCCGGCGGCGCGGTGTACTCGTTGACCGGCCCGTCGGACTCGTCGGTCTCGTACGTGGGACCGAAGTAGCGCTGCTCTCCCCCTTCGACCCGGCTCAGCCGACCGCCGCCGTAACCGGAGTGGTCGGTGGCGGAGAACCGCAACGGCGCCACACCGGGCCCCTGGTAACCACCCTTGCGGACGGCCTCGACCAACGACTCCCGGGTGAGGTCCTTGCCGGCCGTCTGGAGCACCTGCACCAACAGGTAACCCACCGCCATGCCGTAGACGGTGTTCCCGTCGAACTCCGCACCGCCGTTGTGCTCCGCGTTGACCTTGGTGAACAGCTGGATCCACGGGTCGTCGCTGTCCCCCTGCATCGGCAGGTAGTTCAGGCCGATCAGGCCCTCCAGCAGTCCGGCGGCGTCGCCGAGCTGCCGGGACAGTGTCGGCAGGTCGGCGCCCACGTTCGACACCACCCACTGCGGCCGGAAGTCCAGTCGGGCGGCGGTGCCGACGGACAGGGCGGTGAAGCCGGGCACGGTGGCCAGGATGACCACCTGGCAGCCGGCCGCCTTGAACGCGCCGATCTGTGGCGCGACGTTCGTGTTGCTGGTGACGTACGTCTGCCGGGCCGCCACGCCGTCGGCCCCGAGCACCTTCTCCACCCCGGCCAACGCGTCGCGGCCGAAGTCGTCGTCCTGCCCGAGGAAGCACACCGTGCGCCCGGGCAGGGCGGTCTTCACGTGATTCGCCAGGATCTTGCCCTCGACGGTGTAGTCGGGGTTGAAGCCGAAGGTGTTCGGATAGCGGTCGGGCTGGTCCCAGCTGCGGCTGCCGGAGGCGACGAAGAGATCGGGTACCCGGTTGGTGTGCAGGAAGTCCAGCACGCCGGTGTGGGTCGGCGTGCCGAGCCCGTTCAGGATGGCGAAGACCTTGTCCTGGAGGACGAGCTGCCGGACGACCTGCTGGGTGGTGGCGGGGTTGTAGCCGTCATCCATGATCTTGTAGCTGATCTTGCGGCCGTGCACGCCGCCGTTGGCGTTGACGTAGTCGAAGTACGCCTTCGTCGCCGGGGCGATCTTCGAGTAGCCGGCGGAAGCCGGACCGGTCAGCGGCATGTGGGTGCCGACGACGATCTCCGTATCGGTGACGCCGGGCACCGCCGCGCCCGCACCGGGGCCGTCGTCGGAGCCGCAGGCGGCTGAGGTGAGCAGCAGGGTGAGAGTGGTGGCGATCACGAGACCGCGCCGTGCCGTGCTTCGCATGGGACACCGACCTTTCATCGGTCCGGTTGTGCGAAATGGATGGTTGGGTGAGTAGGTGCGACGGTTACGACCGCCCGACCGGCCAGCGGGCGCGCAAGGCCCGGGCCAGCCGGGACAACAACCCCTGTACACCTCCCGGCGCGACGATCATGACCGCGATCAGCGTGCTACCGAAGATCGCCAGCGGCAGATTGCCCTCCAGTCGCTGCGCCGCGGCCGGCGAGAGGGTGAACAGGTTGGTCAGGGAGTGCGTCAGATCGGGCAGGGCGACCAGCAGGAAGGCGCCCCAGGCCGCCCCGGCGATTCGACCGAGACCGCCGATGACCACTGCCATCAGCAGGAACAGCGACAACGTCAGGCCGAACGCGCCGGGTGAAACGCTCTGCGCGAGCATCGCCAGCAGGGCCCCGCCGAGGCCGGCGCTGGCCGCGCTGACCACGAACGCGACGACCTGGGTACGCGCCACGTGGATCCCGGCCAGCCGGGCGGCGACCTCGTCGTCGCGTACCGCCCGGAACGAGCGGCCGTAGCGGCTGCGGACCAGGTTCGCCAGCAGCACCAGGCAGATCAGGGTCGCCGCGGCGGCCACCCAGAGCTGCCACCGCTCGTGCGGGAAGTAGCTGCCCAGCCCGGCCGGGGCCGGGGCCACCGGCACCGCCAGACCCTGCTCGCCGTTGAAAACCCCGTCGAAGGTGACGGTCAACGCCGGCACCACCACGGCCACCGCCAGCGTGAGCCCGGCCAGGTACGGCCCGCGCAGCCGGGCGGCGGCGACCCCGACGACCGCGCCGACGACGACGGTGGCCAGCACCGCGACCACCAGCGACACGAACAGCCATCCGCCGGCGGTGAGGCCCCGCTCGGCGAAGGCGTTCTGCACTAGGGCGAGGGTGTACGCGCCGGTGGCCATCAGCGCGCCGTGTCCCAGCGAGAGCTGCCCGCAGAGGCCGGTCAGGACGGTCAGCCCGGCCGTGGCGCAGAGGTAGGCCGCCACGGTGGCCAGTTGGAAGTTGCGGAACGAGTCGAGCTGGTAGCTGACCATCAGCACCAGCAGGCCGGCGCCGGCCGCGACGGCGAGGTGACGGACCAGGGTCGGCAGCGACCGGCCGAACCGGGCGGCACCGGCGGCGGTGTGCCGGACGGACGGCGCCACCGCCCGGGTGGCGCTCACACCCGCCTCGCGGTGACCGCGGCGAACAACCCGCCGGGGCGCAGCAGCAGCACCGTCAGCAGCAGTGCGAGCACCGCGAGCGGGATGAGGTCGCCGCCCGCGTACCCGCTGACGTAGGACAGCAGCAGGCCGACGCCGAGACCACCGACGACCGCGCCGGGCGGACTGTCCAACCCGCCGAGCACCGCGGCGGTGAACGCGGAGACGAAGACCAGGTCCATCGCGTGCGGATGCAGGCCCAGTCCGGTGGGGATGACCAGCATCGCGGCCAGGGCGCCGACACCCGAGGCCAGCGCCCAGCCGAGGGTGAGCATGCCGCCCACGTTCACCCCGAGCAGCCGGGACACCTCGGGTGCGAACGCCGCGGCGCGCATCCGCAGCCCGATCGCCGTCCGGGTGAAGACCCAGACCAGGGCCGCGCCGACCACCCCGACGGTGGCGAAGACGAACAGGTCGTACGGGGACAGCACGGCGGTGCCGCCGACCGTCAGCGCGGTCCGGCTGAACGGTGTCCGGGCGGGTAGGTACTCGTTGCCGTACACCATGCCGAGGACCGCCTGGATCAGCAGGACCAGCCCGAGCGCGACGATCACCGGGTTGAGCGGTGACCGGTGGTCCACCAGCCGCATCACCGCGATGTCGACGACCGCGCCGAGCAGCAGCCCGGCGAGCAGCGCCGCGCCGAAGCCGAGCCAGTACGAGCCGGTGGCGGCGGTGACGCTGTACGCGACGTACGCCGCGGCCACCGCCATCGCGCCCTGGGCGAAGTTGACGATCCGACCGGCCCGCCAGATGAGCACCAGGGCGAGGGCGAACGCGGCGTAGACCGCGCCCCTCGACAGTCCGTCGAGGGTGAGGAACAGGAAGCGGTCCACGGTCCTCCTTGTGCTCTCAGAATCCGAGGTAGACGTGGCGCAGGTCGGCGTCGTCGCGCAGCCGGGCGGCCGGTGCGGCCAGGACGATCCGCCCGAGCGACATCACGATGCCCTGGTCGGCGACGGCCAGAGCACTGCGCACGTTCTGCTCCACCAGCAGCACGGTCAGCCCGCTGTCGTCGCGCAGCTGGCGCAGCAACGCCATGGTCTGGGCCACCACCCGTGGTGCCAGGCCGAGCGACGGCTCATCCAGCAGCAGCAGCCGGGGCCGGCCGACCAGGGCCCGACCGAGGGCCAGCATCTGCCGTTCGCCACCGGAGAGCTGGTGGCCGAGGTGTCGCCGCCGCGCGGCCAGCGGCTCGAACAGCTGATAGACCTCGTCGAGGGCGCGCGCGGCGTCGCTGCGATCCCGCCGCCACAACGCGCCGAGGCGCAGGTTCTCCTCCACGGTGAGTTCTCCGATCACGCCGCGTCCCTCCGGCACGTGCGCCACGCCGCGCCGCACGAGTTGCTCGACCGGGGTGCCGCGCAGGTCGCGGCCGTCGAGGAGGATCCGGCCGGCGGTCGGACGCAGCATGCCCGACAGGGTGCGCAACAGGGTGGTCTTGCCGGCGCCGTTGGCCCCGATGACGGCGGCGATGGTGCCGGTGGGCACCCGCAGATCGACGTCGTGCAGCACCGGGATCGGCCCGTAGCCGGCGGCCAGGGCCTCGGCGGTGAGCAGGTCGCCGCCCACTACGCTGCCTCGTCGAGAGTGGCACCGAGGTAGGCGTCCACCACAGCCGGATCCTCACGGACCGCCTCGGGCGGCCCGGTGGCGACGACCCGCCCGAAGTCGAGCACCACGATCCGGTCACAGACCGCCATGACCAGGTCCATGTGGTGTTCCACCAGCAGCACCGCACAGGGGTCGGTGGCCCGGTGCGGGAGCCCCCGGATCAACTCCGCGAGACTGTCCACGTCATCGGCGCCGAGGCCGCCGGCCGGCTCGTCGAGCAGCAGCAGCCGGGGGCGGGCGGCCAGCGCGCGGGCGAGCGCGACCCGCTGGCGTACCGCGAACGGCAGGGTGCCCGGCGCGGCGTCGGCGTACTCCTTGATGCCCAGGTCGGCCAGGACGGCGCGGGCGTGCTCGCGCAGCCGGCGCTCGTCGCGGTCGCTGCGGGGCAGCCCCAGCAGGGCCGGCATCAGACCGGTGCGGGCGGTGTGGGTGGCCCCGGCCATCACGTTCTCCAGCACGGTGAGCCCGGCGAACAGGCCGGTGCCCTGCAATGTCCGGGCGATGCCCAGGCGGGTGAGCCGGTGCGGCCGTGGCCGCAGCGGCCGACCGTCGAGGGTGAGCGTGCCGGTGTGTGCGGTGACGAAGCCGCAGACGACGTTGAACAGCGTGGTCTTCCCGGCCCCGTTGGGACCGATCACCCCGACCACCTCGCCCGGCCCGGCCGTCAGCGAGATGTCGTCAAGGGCGGTGAGGCCGCCGAAGCGGACGCCGACCTGGTGCAGTGCGAGACCGTCCGCCATCAACCCGCCCCCCGCCTCGCGGTCGAGATTATTACACTCGGAGTGTACGTTTCTCGCGTGTTTCGTCAACACCTCCGGATGGCCCTTCGTCACCCGCCGGCACCGCCGTCCGGGACGGACCCGACGACGACGGGCGCGGGCAGGTCGACCAGCCGAGCCAGGGCGGCCCGGTGCCGGTCGGCGGTGCCGAAGGCGATCGCGGCGCTCTTGGCCCGCTTGAGATAGAGATGGGCCGGGTGTTCCCAGGTGAAGCCCAGGCCACCGTGCAACTGGACGCACACCTCCGCCGCCCGGACCGCCACCGGGCCGCAGTACGCCTGCGCCAACGCGGCGGCCAGCGACGCCTCGGCACCGGCGGCGCTGGCGGCCGCGTACCGGGCCACCGCCCGGGCCTCGGTCAGCTCCACCCAGAGGTCGGCCAGCCGGTGCTTGACCGCCTGGAACGAGCCGACCGGCCGGCCGAACTGGTGACGCTGTCGCACGTAGTCCACCGTCGTGTCCAGACACCACTGCGCCACCCCGACCTGCTCCGAGGCGAGCAGCGCCGCGCCCGTGGTCAGCGCCGCCGTCACCGCCGTGGCGGCCACCGTGCCCCGGGCGACCGGGCGGGCGGGCGCGGCGGTGAACTCGAGGTCGACGAGCGGCCGGGTGGCGTCCAGGGACACCACCGGGGTCCGGTGGACCGCCGGCTCGGTGCCGTCGACGACGTACAACGCGTCGCCGGCCGGGACCAGCAGCAGGCTGTGCGGCGCGGTGTCGGCCACGCCGGCCACCCGGCCGGACAGCGTCGGTCCGGGGCCGACGGTGACCGTCCCGGGATCCGCGTCGGGCGCGGTGGCGAGACCGACGGCCAACGTCACGTCGCGTTCGGCGGCGGCGACCTGGCGCAGCAGAGTGGACTCGTCGCAGGCCAGCAGCGCCCGGGTGGCCACGACGGCCCCCAGGAAGGGCACCGGCGCGACCGCCCGGCCCAGTTCCTCCAGCACCACCGCGACCTCGCGGAACCCGGCTCCGGCGCCACCGTGCTCGGCCGGCACCACCAGGCCGGTCACTCCGGTCTGGTCGACCAGCCGACGCCACAGTGCCGCGTCGTAGGGCGCACCGGCGTCGACGGCGGCGAGGATGCGCTGCCATGGTGCGTGCGTGGCCAGCAGGGCGCGGACGGCGTCGCGCAGCGCCTCCTCGTCGGCGTCGTAGAGCAGGTCGGTCATCGGTCCACCCGGGGCTCGGCGGGCAGGCCCAGCACCCGCTCGGCGATGATGGTGCGCAGGATCTCCGAGGTGCCGCCCTCGATGGAGTTGCCCCGGGCACGCAGGTATCGATAGGTGGCGGTGCGGCCGAGCAGGTCCGGGGCCACCGGACGACGCATCGTCCAGTCGTCGTGCCGCAGCCCCTCGGCGCCGCGCAACTCGACCTCCAGGCCGCTGATCCGCTGGCTCAGCTCGGCGAAGGACAGCTTCACCGCCGAGCCCTCAGGGCCGGGTTGACCGGCGGCGACCAGCTGGCGCAGACGCAGCGCGGCCAGCCGGGCGGCCTCGGCGCGTACCCACGCGCGCAGGACCTCCTCGTGCAGGCCACCGGTGCGCAGGTCCGGTCGCTCCCGCCACAGCCGGGCCAGCACCCCGACCATCCCACCCTCCCGGGGCAACGGCCGGCCGCCGATGGCGACGCGTTCGTTCATCAGGGTGGTGCGGGCGATCCGCCAACCGTGCCCGGCCTCGCCGATCCGATGGGCGTCGGGTATCCGGACCCCGGTCAGGAAGACCTCGTTGAACTCCGCCTCGCCGGTGGCCTGCCGCAGTGGCCGGACCTGCACCCCCGGCGCGGTCATGTCACAGACGAAGTAGGTGAGGCCGTGATGCTTCGGTGCGGCCGGGTCGGTGCGGGCCAGCAGGATCGCCCAGCGCGCCTCGTGGGCCAGTGACGTCCACACCTTCTGGCCGTCGACCACCCAGCCGTCGCCGTCGGGCACCGCCCGGGTACGCAGGCTCGCCAGGTCGGAGCCGGCATCGGGCTCGCTGAACAGCTGGCACCACACCTCCTCGCCGGTCCACAGCGGTCGCAGCCAGCGCTGGCACTGGGCCTCGCTGGCGTGCCGCAGCAGGGTCGGCGCGGCCATGCCGAGCCCGATGCTGTTGCGCCGGGGCTGGTTGTCCGGCGCGCCGGCCTCCGCGAAGGCGTCGTCCACCACCGCCTGAAGGTGCGGTGGTGCGCCCAGGCCACCGCGACCGGGCGGGTGGTGCACCCAGGCCAGGCCGGCGTCGAAGCGGGCGCGCAGGAAACCGGTGCGGTCAACGCTCGGGTCGTGCGTCCGCAGGAACGCGGCGACCAGCCCGCGCAGCCCGTCCGCCGTGTGGTCGGACACTCGCCACCTCCAATGTTATTGCATTGCTGATGCAATATAAGGCCGCCGGTCCACGGGACGGAAGACCGGCGGCCGGACGGCCGGGGCGGACGCGACGCGACCGCCCCGGGCCACCCTCAGTGCGGGCAGGTGTCGCGGTACTCCTCGATCGCCAGACCGCTCGGCCCCGGGCAGAGGAACTGCTCGTACCGGGTGTCGTCGTCGACGAACCGCTTCAGCCAGGCCACCATCTGCTTGGCGGTGGGGGTGTTCACCGTGTTGGGGAAGAAGTGACCCTCGCCGTTCAGTTCCAGGTACGCCTTCTCGGCCGAGGCCGGAATGCTGTTGTAGAACGGCTCGGAGTGCGACGAGACCGAGGCGATCGTGTCGTACTCACCGCCGACGATGAGCGTCGGCACCCGCAGGTTCGACCAGTTCTTGTCCAGGTTCCACGGCGCCAGCGGCACCGCGGCCTGCAACGCCGGTCGGCTCGCCGCGGCCTCCAGGCTGCCGCCGCCGCCCATCGAGTGCCCGGCCACGGCCAGCCGACCGGCGTCGATCCGCCCGCGCACCGAACTGCGCTCGGTCAGGTAGTCCAGTGCGGCCAGCAGCTGCCGGCCCCGACTGCTCGGCTGGTCGAAGCGGGTGATGGTGTCGATGCCGATCACCACGAAACCGTGCGAGGCGATCCGCGGGCCCAGCCAGTCCAGGCTCGACCAGGAGGCGGTGTAGCCGGGCGAGATGGCCACCGCGCCGAAGGTGCCCGCCGTGGTGGTGGTCGGGTAGTAGATGACGCCGCCGCCGAAGCCGCTGACCAGCGAGGAGACGCTCGTCGACGAGGTGGCGAAGGGGCCGCGGCTGGCCTCCAGGATCGCGTTTGTCGGCGCCGGCCCCCGCTCGTACGGGTTGGCGGCCTGGACCGGGGACGAGGCGGCGACGACGCCACCGGTGGCCACGACGGCGGCCATCGCCAGCCGGGCCAACAGGGAGAGGGAACGGGGACGGGTGGTGGTGGTAGATCGCACGTCGGATACTCCCTTGGGTTGGAGTGGTATCGACTGCGATCAGTGTTTGGGGCACCCCCTCGGCCCCGCATCGGCAGAATCACCAGTCCCGGCGTCACCGTTGGGCACGGCTACCCACCCGCCGCTCATCGCTGGCCGCCCGGATGACTGGTCGCCGGTGCGGGCGAAGCGGCTCATCATGGACAGCCCGTGGTAGGCGGCGACGGCGACGGGCTGGTCGATGCCGGCGAGTGCGGCGCTGCCGAGCAGCAGACCCAGCGCGACAAGGACATGCCCGCGTCGGGCTGATCGCCGGGGTGGGCCAGAGGACGAACGCCGCGCCTGTCGGAGATCTTGATGATCTTCCTTCGTTGGCCGCGCGGAGATCCACCGGCCCCGAGCCCGACGTGCCGGGCCCGGGGCCGGCGGAACAGAGACGAATCCCCTCTTCGGCCGTCGCCCCTCGGAACCGTGGCGGCTCCGGTTGCCCATCGGGCGACGGTCATTCACACGCGCGACAACGCATCGGCGTCCAAGAATCCCACAGCGACGTGCCCGGCTCAACGCCCGGTTCACTACTTGGAACTAATAGTAAGGTTTGCAAACAGTCGGTTTTACCATCATGTCCGCCGATGAGCCGGGGCACCCTGGCCGCGCTCGCGGCACTGACGCTCACCGGCGCGCTGCTGGCGGTCACCCCGTCGACCGCCACCTCCGCCGCAGCATCAACGCTCGATCGAGTGCAACGGCGGCAACCCCGCCCAGGTGCAGAGTCGGGTCACCCGGTACCAGCAGTTCGTGGGCATCCTCGGAGTGCCCGCCGGAGCGAACCTCTCCTGCTGATCCCCGGTCCGGGGGGGGGGCGCGCCCCCCCCCCCCCCCCCCCCCCCGCCCCCCCCCCCCCCGGGGGGGGCCCGCCCCTTGCGGGCCC
>NZ_JBXUOW010000039.1:0-50272 GCF_057196645.1 Micromonospora sp. ATLC16 | reverse complement strand
TTGGTGGCCGCCGCGGCGGTGCTCCTGCTGCGCCGCCGCTCCGGCACCGACCCGGCGCGCTGAGCCGTACCGGCAGCGACCCCGGCGCGATGAGCCGTACCGGGGCTGCCGGCGGGCGCGGGCTCAGCGCCGCAGCAGCACCGGTCCGGCGTCGATCCGGATCCGGAACAGCGCGTACGGCTTGCGGCGCAGATCCCTGCCCTGCTGGAGGCTGGGCTGCCGGTGCAACTGGTTCGCGGTGACGTAGAGGTGCCCGTCCACCGCCACCGACAGGGTGTCCGGCCAGAGCAGCCGAGGGTCGTGGACGACCGTCTCGTACTCGCCGTCCGGGTGCCGCCGCAGCACTGCGTTGTGCTCGTACGCGGTGAGGTAGATCCGCCCGGCGTCGTCGGTCTCCAGGCCGTCGGAGCCGGTGCCCTTGTCGCCCTCGTGGACCACCGTCGCGGCGACCTCCTCCGCGCTGGCCGAGACGTCGGCGAGCGCGTCGGTGGCGACGCTGTACCACTGGCGCGAGGCCAACGGACAGTAGTAGAGCCGGGAACCGTCGGCGGAGATGGCGATCCCGTCCGCGCCGATCGTCAACGGACTCGGCGGCCCGTCGGCCGGTCGTTGCAGGAGGGGTCTCCCCTCCACCACCGGCCGGAAACGGGACAGTGGCTCCGCCTTGGTCGAGGGATGGTCGTGCAGTCGTCGCCAGGAGGCACCGCTGGCCAGGTCGACCACGATGATCCCGTTCGGCCCGGCCGCCGAGGAGTCGGTGATGTACGCCAGGCCCGCCTCGCCGCGCCGCAGGTCGAAGCGCACGTCGTTGAGGTACGTGGTGGGCGGCGCCACGTCCGGCGGAAGAGTGATCACCTGGGCGACGGTGTCGCTGACCAGGTCGATCCGGACCAGTTTGGGGCCGCCCGGTCGAGTCGGTTGGAATCTCGGGCTGCCGGTGTCGAGCACCCAGAGCCGGTCGACGGGGTCGACCACCACGCTCTGCACCGAGACGAAGGCAGCCGGGTCGTCGTCACGCGGCTGGTTCCACCGCTCGTCCGGGTACGGCACCTCGGCACCCTCGCGCAGCTCGACCACGGTGACGGGCACCTCGTCGCCCCACCGGGGAAAGTTGACGAAGATCCGGCCGGTGTGCGAGACGCTGACCCCGGTGGGCATCGGCCCGGTGAAGGCATGGACCAGTTCCAGCTCGCCGACGGGCTCGTCGGACACGGGCTCGCTCATCCGCTGCTCCTGCCGTCGGGCCACGTGCCCGTACCCTTGCCCGGGTCGCCCACCGGACGCGGCCGGTGCAACCCCCGTTCCCGTCGTCGGATGCGGCAAACCCGACGGCGCGGCTGCTCCGTCCGACGCGCCGGCGGGTCTCAGCCAGCGGCCGGGTACGGACGTTGCCGGGGCGCGGGTGAGCGGTCGGTGTCCGCGTAGCCGGCGGCCTGGAGGGCGAACAGCTCGGCGTACCGACCACCGGCGGCGACGAGTTCGTCGTGGGTGCCCTGCTCGATCAGACGACCGTGATGCAGCACGAAGATCCGGTCGGCGTGTCGGACGTTGGCCAGCCGGTGCGTGATCAGGATGGTGGTGGCCCGGCCACGCCGGTCGCGGATGGCCTGGAACAGCGCGTCCTCGGCCCGCGGATCGAGCGCCGAGGACGGCTCGTCCATCACCAGCAGCTCGGCGTCGCGGAGGAAACCACGAGCCGCGGTGATCCGCTGCCACTGGCCGCCGGAGAGGTCCTGCCCCTTGGCGAACGTGCGGTCGAGCAGCGTCTCGTACCCGTGCGGCAGCTCACGGATCATCTCGTCGGCGACCGCCCGGGCGGCGGCGGCCTCGATCCGGTCCTGCCGGGCCTCGGTGTCGATGTCCCCGATGGCGATGTTCGTGGCGGCGGTGAACGGCCACTTGTGGTACTCCTGAGTGACCACGGCGATGCGACCACGCAACTCGTCGCGGGCCAGCTCGGGCAGGGGCCGTCCGTTCCAGCGGATCACCCCGTCGCTGGGCGTGCGCAGGGCCGCGATCATCGCGGCCAGGCTGCTCTTGCCGGATCCGTTCTCCCCGACGAAGGCCACCGTCTGCCCCGCCTCGACGGTCAATGTCACATGATCCACCGCCGGCACGTCGCGATCCGGGTAACGCAGGCTCACCGCCTCTACGGTCAGCACCCGCAGCCGGTCGGGTGTCGCCACCGCCGCCTGCTCCGGCAGGTAGGTGGCGGCGCGGGTCATGAACCCGGTGTAGTCGCGGAAGTGCTGGCCCTCGGTGTAGACGCGGTCCATCTGGAAGGTCACCACGGCCAACGAACGCTGCGCCGCCTGCACCGCGATCACACAGGTGGCCGCCGCCGCGAGCGGGATCTGCCCGTCGATGAGCAGCAGGCCGAGCAGCACGTAGACCACGGCGGTGGCGATGCCCCCGATCATCGAGCCCACCGTGACCGTCGTGGTCACCCGACGCGCCAGGGCCAGCTCGATGTCGGTCTCCACCGCCATCACCCGGTCGTACTGGTCGAGCAGGAACCGGCGCAGGCCGTACGAGCGCAGTTCCGGCGCCGACGCCCGTTCGGCCATCAGCCGGTGCAGCAGCCACATCCGACGTCGCCGGACCGAGCCGGCGATGTAGGTCTGGTACCGCAGGTGCCCGGCCCGCAGCGACGCCCACGCGTTCGGCACGGTCGCGACCAGCAGCGCCGGCAGCAGCAGCGGATGGATCACCGCCACGGCCACGGTCACCGCGACCACCCCCACCAGCCCGGCGAGCAGGTTCATCGAGGCGGGCACCAGGTCCACGGCGGAACCGGTGCCCCGGGAAGCGCGTTCCATGTCGTCGGCGAAAGCGTCCGCGTCGAAGGCCTCCAGTCGCACCGCGGTGGTCACCTCGAACAGCCCGCGCTCCACCTCCCGGCTGACCCTGGGCGTCAGCCCGTTCAGGGCGTAACCGGTGGCGATCGCCATGCCGGACCGCGTAGCGGTGGCGACCGCCAGCACCGCGAGCGCCGGCAGCGCGGCCACCACCTTCTCCCCGGTCGGCCCACCGGCGAACAACTCCACCAGCACCCGCTGCGTCGCGAGCAGCCCGAACGCCGACATCACGCCGGCACCGACCGTCGCCACGGCGACCACCGAGGTACGCAGCCGGTCGGCCCGCCAGCTGATCCGCAGGGCTGCCCAGATCAGCCGGGGCAGTTCGGCGAAGACGGCGAGCAGACCGGCCTGGGTCCGCGCCCGCATCCCCGTCTCCCACCACATGGCCCGCATCTCGGGGAGCACCGACTCCCCGGCCGACGACCCGGCCTGCTCCGCTCGGTCACGACGCCGGGTCGACGTGGCGGCCATGGCACACCTCCCTGGTCCGTGAACGTGGCCGCCATCTCCGGCCGGGCGATGGCACCGAGGTACGGAGCGGGGCGACCGCCAGTCGTAGCCGGCAGCATTCGACCAGCCACCTATAGTCACCGTCGAAGCGACCGAGGTCCAGCCCTGTCGGCGCGCCGACCCGCCCGGCCGGTCCGGTCACCGCCTCTCGGCGAACTCCGGCAGCCGTCAGGCACCGCGCGGGGCGTACATGATGACGGCGACGCCGAGCAGGCAGATCGCGGCACCGGTGAGGTCCCAGCGGTCCGGACGGAAGCCGTCGAAGATCATTCCCCAGGCGAGCGAACCGGCGACGAAAACCCCGCCGTACGCGGCCAGGATGCGGCCGAAGTTCGGGTCGGGCTGAAAGGTGGCGACGAAACCGTACGCGCCGAGGGCGAGCACCCCGGCGGCGATGAACCAGAGCCCCCGGTGCTCCCGCCAGCCCTGCCACACCAGCCAGGCCCCGCCGATCTCGGCGATCGCGGCCAGGGCGAACAGCAGGACGGAACGCAGCACGGTCACCGCCGGACCCTACCGTCACCGGGTGGCCGCACCCCCCGGTCGACGTCGGGCGAGCGGCGTTATCCTCGGCGCAGGGCACCCACCGGAGGTGCCCGTGGCGGTGGGGCCCGCCACCGGTGCCGGTGCGGGACAACCGCGGCACCGCCGCCAACGGTCCCTGCCAGACACCCGCGTACTGGTAAAGGATGAGCGTGGACGCACAGCGACCGCCCGTCGATCCGGATGTTGATCTCAGTGTTCCGCGTCAGCGCGCGGAACTGCGGGGCGGGACCGCCAGTCTACTCGCCGCGATCGCCGTCGGCGGAATGGTCGGCGCGCTGGCACGTCACGGGCTGACCGTGGCCTTTCCGCATCCGCCGCGCGGTGTTCCGTGGGCCACCTTCGCCGTCAACGTCGCCGGCTGCCTGCTCATCGGGGCGCTGATGGTGATGATCACCGAGGCGTGGACCACGCACCGCCTGGTCCGGCCCTTCCTCGGCGTCGGCGTGCTCGGCGGCTTCACGACCTTCTCGACGTACGCCGTCGAGGTGCAGCAGGCGGTGGCGGCCGGAACGGTGCGGACCGGCCTGCTGTATCTCGCCGGTACCCTCGTCGCCGCCCTCGTGGCGGTCCGGTTGGGCGTGACCCTGACCCGGCTGGCGACCGGCGTGGACCGGGACCGGAGCGTCGGATGACCGTCATCCTGGTGGCGCTCGGCGCCGCTCTCGGCGCGCCGCTGCGCTACCTCGTCGACCGGGCGGTGCAGGCACGTCACGAAACCGTCTTTCCGTGGGGCACCCTCGTGGTCAACGTGGTCGGCTCGCTCCTGCTCGGCGTCCTGATCGGTGGGGCCACCGTGGGTGCGGTGCCCGGTTCCCTGGTCGCCCTGCTCGGCGTCGGTCTGTGCGGCGCGCTGACCACCTACTCGACCTTCGGCTACGAGACGATCCGGCTCTTCGAGGACGGTGCCCGGCTCTCCGCGCTGATCAACGCCGGCGTCAGCGTCGTCGCCGCGCTGGGTGCCGCGCTCGTCGGCGTCACCCTCGCCGAGACGATGTGGGGCTGAACGCGGCGCGTTCTCGCGATCGCCGGCAGCGTGGGGTGGGACGTTCAGCCGAGATTGTGGCGCAGCCGCTTGTCCACGGCGACCACGGCGGCGGAAACCGCCCCGACAGCCAGGATGCGCAACCACACGTCGGGCCCGATCGGCGCCGTGTCGAAGATCGCGTTCATCGGTGGCAGGTACGTGATGGCGAGTTGGCACAGGGCCTGCGTGGCAACGCCGAGCAGCAGCAGGCGGTTGGTGAAGAAGCCGATCCGCCATGCCGAGCGGCTCAGCGACCGGCAGCTGAACAGGTAGAAGGTCTCGACCACGACGAAGACGTTCATGGCTGCGGTACGCGCCTGCGCGACCTCGGCACCGTTGGACTGTTCCCACTGGAACACCCACCACGCGCCGGCCACCAGCAGCGTGGCCACCAGCAGGATCCGGATCACCAGAGGGCCGGTCAGCAGCGGCCGGGCCGGGTCGCGGGGCTGCCGTCGCATGATGCCGCGCTCCTTCGGCTCGAAGGCCAGCATCAGGCCGAGCAGGACCGCGGTGGTCATGTTGATCCAGAGGATCTGGGTGGGCAGCAGCGGGAGCGTGACACCCAGCACGATGGCGACCAGCACCACCAGCCCTTCACCGAGGTTCGTCGGCAGCGTCCAGACGATGAACTTGATGATGTTGTCGAAGACCCCGCGGCCCTCCTCCACCGCGGCCTCGATGGTGGCGAAGTCGTCATCGGTGAGGACCATGTCGGCCGCCTCCTTGGCCACCTCGGTCCCGGATCGGGCCATGGCGATGCCGATGTTCGCCTGCCGCAACGCGGGTGCGTCGTTGACGCCGTCGCCGGTCACCGCGACGACGTGACCTCGTTGCTGAAGGGTCTCGACCAGCCGGAGTTTCTGTTCCGGGGAGACCCGGGCGAAGACGGCGGCCCGGTCCACCGTCTCGCCGAACCCCTCGGCGGGCAACTCTTCGAGATCGGTCCCGGTGACCACCCGGTCCGGGCGGTCCGAGTCGAGCAGGCCGAGCCGGCCGGCGATGGCACCGGCGGTCGCCGCATGGTCGCCTGTGATCATCTTGACGTCGATGCCCGCCGAGTGGCACGCCCGCACCGCCGGGGCGGCGGCGCTGCGGGGTGGGTCGAGCATCGCCTGCAACCCGGTGAGGACCAGGGTGCCGGGCAGCGCGACCTCGTCGAAGCCGTCGTCCGCGCCGTCCGGTGGTCGTACGGCGGTGGCCAGCACCCGCAGCCCGCGACCGGCCAGATCCTCGGCCGCCCGGAGCGCGGCGTCGGCGCGGAGCGGGCGGACTTGCCCGTCGGCACCCAGCTCGCCCCGGCACATCGACACGATCCGCTCGACACCACCCTTGACCAGGACCACCGCGCGGCCCGTGGCCCGCTCGTCGTGCAACGTCGCCATGTACTGCCGCTTGGAGTCGAAGGGGATGGTGTCCCGGCGTGGATAGTCGGCGGACAGCCGGCCGTGGTCGATTCCCGCCTTGGTTGCGACCACCTGCATCGCGCCCTCGGTCGGATCACCGGCCAGCAGCCACTCGCCGTCCTGCTCGCGTACCCGCGCGTCGTTGCATCCGGCCCCGGCCAGCAGGGACCAACGCAGCGCCTCGCCGCCCCGGCCGTCGTCGCGGACCTCCCCTTCCGGCCGGTAGCCGGCGCCGGTCACCTCGAACTCGGCGTCCGGAGTCCACAGCGCCCGGACCGTCATCTGGTTCTCGGTGAGCGTGCCGGTCTTGTCGGAGCAGACGACCGTCGTGCTGCCCAACGTCTCGATCGCCGGCAGACGACGGATCACCGCCCGTCGGCGGGCCACCCGGGTGACCCCGATCGCCAGGGTGATGGTGACCGCCGCCGGCAGCCCTTCGGGGATCGCACCGACGGCGAGCGCCACGGCCGCCGTGAACGTCTCGACCACGTCCTGGCCACGAAGCAGGCCGACCGCGAACGTCACCGCCGCCAGCACCAGGATGATCACGGTCAGCACCTTGCTGAACCGGGCCAGCTTGCGGGTCAGCGGGGTGGCCAGCGCCTCCGCCGCACCGACCAGACGGTGAATCTGGCCGAGTTCGGTCTCGGCCCCGGTGGCCACCGCGATACCGGCGCCGCCACCGGCCGCGACGAGCGTGCCCGACCAGACCATGTTGCGCCGGTCGGCCACCGGTGTGCCCACCGGCAGCTCCGCCTCCAGCTTGTCCACCGGCACGGATTCGCCCGTCAGCGCCGACTCGTCGACCCGCAGCTCGGCCAGCCGGACCAACCGCAGATCCACCGGCACCTTGTCGCCCGCCTCCAGCACCACCAGGTCACCGGGGACCAGATCGTCGGAGGAGATCGCCCGCAACTCGCCGTCGCGGATCACCCGCGCCTCGGTACGCACCATCGAGCGCAGACTGTCCAGCGCCGCCTCGGCCCGCGACTCCTGGGCGTACCCGATCGCGGCGTTGATCAGCACCACCGCGAAGATCACCGCGGAGTCGACGTACTCGCCGAGGACCGCGGTGACCACGCCGGCCGCGATCAGCACGTAGATGAGCGGGTTGTGGAACTGCCGCAGGATCCGACGCAGCAGGCCGCCACCACCGGCGGCGGGCAGCACGTTGGGTCCGTACCGGGCCAGCCGCCGGGCGGCCTCGGCATCGCCGAGACCACGCTGCGGATCCGTCTCCAGCAGCAGCACCACCTCGTGGGTGGACATGCCGTGATGTTCGTTGGACCGCGACCCCGCTGACTGTTCGAGCGTCACCGTCACCCCGCCGACGATCAGAAGACCGGTTCCGCGACCGCCGGCCCGGGTCGCCGCCCGCGTCCCGGCGGCCGGCCGGACGCCGCGCCCACCATCTTGCGGGACGAACTCCGTCCGGCAGGCCGGAACGCCCGATCACGCACCGCCGGCCGGCATCGTTCAGTCGGCGGACCGCTCGGCCGGATCGGGGTCGAGACGTCGCCGCAGGGCGGCGATCTCGGCGCGCAGGGCCGCCACGTCGTCGCCGGTGACCTCCGCCGGCTTGTCGGCGGAGGCCGAGACGCGGTCGACGATCCAGGTCGCCAGCGAGCCCGTGACGAAACCGATCAGGCCGATCCCACCGATCATCAGACCGAGGGCGACGAATCGCCCCGCGGTGGTCACCGGGAAGAAGTCGCCGTAGCCGACGGTGGTGATGGTGACCGTCGACCACCACAGCGCATCGTCGAAGGCGGTGATGTTGGCATCCGGCGCGAGTCGTTCGGCGTCGAGCACAGCCAGCGCGGAGACCAGCACCAGCAGTGCCGTGGTGGCGGCGACGTAGACGGCCAGCCGGCCGCGCGCCCACACCTCGGTGCGGCGGTTGATGGTCAGCACCACCATGACCAGGCGTACCGCGCGCAGTGGTCGCAGCATCGGCAGCGTCAGCACCGCCAGGTCGAACAGGTGCTCCCGGAGGAACTTCCGCCGGTTCGTGGCCAACCGCAGGCGAACGAGGATGTCCACCCAGAACAGCGCCCAGACGATGACCGCCGTGGCGGAGCAGGCGGCCCGCCATGCCGGGCTGAGGTCCGGGCGCAGGATCGGTGCCGCGTACACCACCAGGAACACCACGGACAGCACGGTGAGCGGTGCGGCGCTGACCCGCTCCCATGCCTCCAGCCGATCGGTCCGCTGTGCCGTCTCGCCGCTCATGAGCCGTCTCCCGTCTGCTCCGTCGTCGTACGCGTGACCGGGCCATGGTCGCGCAGCCGCACATCGGTCCCCACAGGCGGTCCGCGGACCGTCCGGGCAGTGCGTCACCGTCACGCTCGGCATTCGGTGGCTGCTCGCCCGGTAACGTGAGGGCGGGGACACACCGTGGCACGGGTTGCCGCCCGGCTGACAGAGCCGGGCGCGCCGGCTGTGCGGCCTCGTGGGGGCGGGTGTCGGCGTTTGTACCCCACAGCGGGCGCGAGCGTGAGGGAGCGGATGCATGGGTCGACTGCGGCTGGGGCGGGTTCCGGAATGACCCTGCAACAGGTCAATCTGCTGATGATCGCCGCGGCGGCGACCGTGCTGGTCAGCGTCACCGCCGCCCGGTTGGCCACCCGGGTCGGCGTACCGATGCTGCTGGCGTACCTCGGCATCGGGCTGCTGCTCGGCGAGAACGGGCTCGGGCTGCGCTTCGACGACGCCGCTCTGGCACAGGCCCTGGGCACGGCGGCGCTTGCGGTGATCCTGGTGGAGGGTGGTCTGACCACCCGGTTCTCCGACATCCGGCCGGTGCTGGCGCCGGCGACCGCGCTCGCCACCGCCGGGGTGCTGATAAGTGTCGGGGTCACCGCCCTCGGCGCGCACCTGCTGCTCGACGTCTCGTGGCAGCTGGCTCTGCTGCTGGGCGCGGTGGTGTCCTCCACCGACGCGGCGGCGGTCTTCTCGGTGCTGCGTACCCTGCCGCTGCCCCGTCGGCTGGCCGGGCTGGTGGAGGCCGAGTCGGGGCTTAACGACGCACCCACCGTCATCCTGGTGCTCGCCTTCAGCGCCACCGGACTGACCGCGACCAGCCCGGTGGAACTGCTGGTCCAGATGATCTACCAGCTCGGCGCCGGTGGCGCGATCGGCATCGTGATCGGCATCGCCGGAGTGTGGTTCCTGCGTCGGCTCACCCTGCCCGCCTCCGGCCTCTACCCGATCGCCACCTTCTCCTGCGGCATCCTGGCCTTCGCCACCGCCGGGCTCGTCCAGGCCAGTGGTTTCCTCGCCGCTTACCTTGCCGCGTTGATCCTGGGCAACGCCCGGCTGGCGCACCGCCGGGCCACCGTGTCGGTGGCCGAGGGACTCGGCTGGATCGCGCAGATCGGTCTGTTCGTCATGCTCGGCCTGTTGGCCAATCCCAGCGAGCTGCCCGCCGCGATCCTGCCCGCCCTCGCCGTGGGTCTGGTATTGCTGCTGCTCGCTCGCCCACTGTCGGTGCTGGTCACCCTGCTGCCGTTCCGGATTCCGCTGCGCGAACAGGTGCTGCTGTCCTGGGCCGGGCTGCGGGGCGCGGTGCCCATCGTGCTGGCCACCATTCCCGTCGTGGCCGGCGTCGGTGGCAGCGGGCAGCTGTTCAACATCGTATTCGTGCTGGTCGTGGTCTTCACGCTGGTGCAGGCTCCGACGCTGCCGTGGCTGGCCAAACGCCTGCGGCTCAGCTCGGCCGGGATCGGTCCGGACCTGCAGGTCGAGTCCGCGCCGCTGGACGCCATCGACGCGGACCTGCTGCACCTCACCGTCGAGCCCGACTCCCGAATGCACGGCGTGCACATCCGCGAGCTGCGGCTGCCGCCGCCGGCCGCGGTCACCCTCGTGGTCCGCGACGGGACCACCTTCGTACCCGAGCCGGACGCCCGGCTGCGCCACGGTGACCAGCTGCTGGTGGTCACCACGCCACATGTCCGGGACCGGGCGGAACGCCGTCTGCGGGCGGTCGCCCGGGCCGGACGGCTCGCCCACTGGCGCGGCGAGACCGGCGACCCGGAGCGGCCGGCCAGGGTCCGGCGTCCCCCGGAGACCCCCACGGTCCCGCCACGCGCGGCGCCGTCGCCGTCGCCGGACACCGGCGACGAGTCGCCCTCCACCCTCGTACCGACGGCTGGTTGAGCAGCACGGCGAGTGGCCTGCTTCCCACCGTTGCCGGCCGGGCCTAGGGTGAGGCTGGTGTGCCGGGAAGCCTGGTCGGCGGTCGTGTCCTCAACAACCCCGCGGAGGCCGCCGTGCACCCACCCGCCATCCGTACCGAGCACCTCACCAAGCGGTACGGCTCCCTGCTCGCCCTCGACGATCTCGACCTGATCGTCGACGCCGGTGAGGTGTTCGGCTTCCTCGGCCCCAACGGCGCCGGCAAGTCCACCACCATCCGGCTGCTGCTCGGCCTGGCCCGCCCGACCGCCGGCCAAGCGTGGATCTACGGCACTCCCGCCGCCGAGGTGGCCACGGCACACCAGCGGATCGCGTACGTCCCGGCCGATGTGACGCTCTGGCCACAGCTCACCGGCGCGGAGATCCTGGAGTTGCTCGGCTCGACCGGGCCGGGCGTCGACGCCGCCTACCGGGACGAGCTGGTGGCCCGGTTCGCCCTCGACCTGTCGAAGCCGGGACGGGCCTACTCCACCGGCAACCGGCAGAAGGTGGCACTGGTCGCCGCATTCGCCACCCGCGCCCCGCTGCTCGTCCTGGACGAGCCGACCGCCGGCCTGGACCCACTGATGGAACGCGAGTTCCGCCGCGCGGTGAACGAGGCCCGCGACGCCGGAAGCACGGTGTTCCTCTCCTCCCACCAGTTGGCGGAGGTGGAGGCCGTCTGCGATCGGGTGGGCATCCTGCGCGCCGGGCGCCTGGTCGACGTCGCCACCATGCCCGAGCTGCGTCGGCTGCACCGCACCGAGGTGCTGGTGCGCTTCGCCGGCCCGGTGCCGGAGTTGACCGACGTCGAGGGGATCGACGGCGTTCAGGTCGACGGGGCTGCCCTGCGATTCACCCTCACCGGGCCGCCCGGCCCGGCCCTGCGGGCGCTGGCGGCGGCCGACGTCACCACCCTCACCATGCGCGAGCCCACGCTGGAGGAGATCTTCCTCGACTACTACGGGGAGGGGAGCCGGTGACCGCCATCCGAGACCGAGGCACCGCCAGGGCCGCCGTCACCCGGCTCGCGCTGCGCCAGATCCGTCGGCCCGCGCTCGTCGTGTCCGCGGTAACGGCCGGCGTCACCGCCGTTGTCGTCGCCGGGTACGAGAACACGGCCGGCACCCCCCTCGACGCCGCCGCGTTGGCAGCCCTCGCCGAGAACCCGGCGGTCCGCACCCTCTTCGGCGAACCGTTCGCGCTGGACACCGCGGGTGGGTTCACCGTCTGGCGGACCGGCACCGTACTGGCCGTCCTGCTCTCGGTGTGGGGGGTGCTCGCCACCACCCGGGTCACCCGGGGCGAGGAGGAGAGCGGTCGGTGGGACCTCCTGCTGGCCGGCCGGCTGGCGGTGCCGGCCGTGCTCGGTCGGCACCTCGCCGTCCTGGCCGCCGCCATGGTGATCGCCGGGGGTGCGGGCGGCGTCGTGCTCGTCGCGGCCGGCACACCACCGGGCGGGACACTCCGGTACGCGGCGGGTCTCGTGCTGGTCGCTCTCTGCGCCGTCGCGACGGCGCTGTTGAGTGCGCAGGTGATGCCGACCCGGGCCGGGGCGAGCGGGTTGGCCCTCGCCGTGCTCGGTGTCGGGCTGCTGGCCCGGATGGTCGGGGAAGGTGTCGCCGCGTTGGGGTGGTTGCGCTGGCTGTCGCCGTACGGGCTGCTCGCCCTGATCCGCCCCTACCACGACGACCGGCTGTTGCCGCTGTTCGTGCTCGCCGGTGCGGCGCTCCTGGTCGGTGCGGCCGCGATGGCGTTGTCCGGGCGTCGTGACGTGCGGGCCGGACTGGTTGCCGCGCCGGCCGGTCGGCCGGCCCGGAAGTGGCTGCTCGGCACGGCCGACGGGTTCGCGGTACGGCGGATGGTGCGCCCGCTGGCCGGCTGGGCCGCCGGGATCGGCGCGTACTTCCTGCTGATCGGTCTGCTGGCGACATCGATGGTCCGCTTCTTGTCGGACAATCCGCGCTTCGCCGAACTTGCCGCGCACGCCGGCTTCACCGAACTGGGCAGCGTACGCGGCTACACCGCATCCCTGTTCGTCCTGCTCGCCGTGCCGGTCGGCGTCTTCGCCGCGGCCCGGATCGCCGAGTTCGTGGCCGCCGAAACGGATGGCCGGCTGACGTCGCTGTACGCGCAGCCGGTCAGCCGCGGCCGGCTGCTGACCGGCGAGACGCTCGCCACCCTCGCCGGGGTGGCGGTACTCGTCACCGTGGCGGCGACGGCGACCTGGGTCGGCGCCAATCTGGTGGACGCCCCACTGCCGCTGGCCGCGGCCCTGACCGGCACCTGGAACGTGCTGCCGGTCGTGCTGCTCTGCCTCGGCGCGGCGATACTCGCACTCGGCTGGCTGCCCCGGGCCACCGCGACCGTCGGTGTCCTACCCGCGGTCGGTGGGTTCCTGCTCCAGGTGCTCGCCGACAGCGCCGACCTGCCGGGGTGGGTGGCCGCGATCTCACCGTTCACTCATCTGGCGGCTGTTCCGGCCGAGTCGGCCTACTGGACGGCGTGGTGGACCATGATCGGGATTGCGGTCCTCGCCGCCGTCCTCGGCATGTTCGGCCATCGGCGTCGCGACCTGCTGGGTTGATCATCGGACGACGGTACGCAGCCGGCCGTAGCTGTGCCAGGCCGGGAGGAGACGCGGCCTGACCGGCCGGGTGGGCCATGGTCCCGGTGCGCGCCACCGTGCCCGGCAACCGGGTGTTGGAGGCGACACTGCCGGGCCGGGTCACGAACGGACGGGACACCCCCGGCAACCTCCTCACGGCGGACGGACCGTGCGCTTACCCCCGGCCTGGCGGGGTAGTCGCGGGTATGGCCGAACCCGTCCCTGCCAACTCGAAGGCCCCATCCACCGGCGGGAAACGTCGTGTCTGAGTGGTGGTACGCGGCACTGGTGGCGGTGCTGTGGCTGACCGTCGGTCTGGGCACGGCTGCGGTTTTCGTCACCCGGGGCGGGCATCGTAGCCCGCTCTGGTATCTGGTGGGTGCGCTGCTCGGGCCGCTGTTCGTGCCGATCGCGGTCGAGCGGGGCCGGGCCCGCCCGCAGTTGGTCGACGTACGCCACCGGCCGGCCGAACCGGTCGGCACCGGGCTGCGCGTCCTGGTCGGGGTGGACGGCTCGGCGCACTCCGACCGGGCGCTGCGAGCCATCGGCCACGCCCTCACCGGAAGCACCAGTGAACTCGTCCTGGTCACCGTGACCAGCCCCGACCTGACCGACGCGGAATCCCGGCGGGAGCACGAGCAGGCCCGCCGCATGATCGACGAGTGGGCCGCCGGACTGCCCGACGGGCTGCCCCGGCCCACCACCGTGGTCGTCACCGGTCATCCCGTCGACGCCCTGCTGACGGTTGCCGACGACCGGGACGTGGATCTGCTGGTGGTCGGCCGGCACGGACACGGGATAGGCGACCGCTTGCTGGGCAGCGTCGCCGAGGGCCTCGCCCATCGGTCCACGCGGGCCGTCCTGCTGGGCAGCCTGCCGGGCCGCTGACCTCCCACGGCCCGCGCCAGAGTGCCGCGCCCGGCGCCCTGACCTCGGTGCCGGCCGGTTACGGCGATTCCGACCGGGAACCATGCCGGTCCGGGGAGCGACTATAGGTACATGCGGTGTGAGCAGTGGCGGGAGATTCTGTCGGCGCAGTTGGACGGTGAGGTCACGGCGGACGAGCAGCGCAGGGTCGGTGGGCACCTGGAGACCTGCGCCGGATGCCGGACCTGGCTGGATTCGGCGGCGAAGGTGACCCGCCGGGCGCGTACCCAGGTGGTGACCCCGCTGCCGGATCTGACCGAGGCGATTCTCGCCGCCGCGCCGCCGCCCCGCCGGCGCCGGCGCACGCTCGTCGCCGCCGCGCTGCCGACCCGTTGGTCGCCGGCTGCCGGCGGGCGAGCCAGTCTGGTCAACGGGCTGCGGGCCGCGCTGGGTCTACTCGGTGCCGTGCAACTGGTGCTCGGGCTGGCGCAGATCGGCCGGGCCGAGGTCGCCGAGCACCTGCACTCCAACGGCCAGCACCTGTGGCACGAATCCGCCGCATGGAACGTCGCGGTGGGCGCGGGCTTCCTGTTCGTCGCGTTGCGTCGGACCTCACCGTCGGGGCTGCTGCCGATGCTCGGTGCCTTCGTGGTCACCCTGGTGTTGCTGTCGGTCAACGACCTCGTCGCCTCGCAGGTCGCGGTGGAACGGCTGGTGAGTCACGGCTTCCTGGTGGTCGGCTACCTGATCACCTTGTTGCTGGCACGAAGCTCCCGCCAGCCCGGCACACCGAGCGACCGGCACCAGCCGGAGCGGCCCCGCTGGCAGTTGCGCCTCGACGAGGTCGACGAACCCGCCCCGCTGCGACTGCTGCCGCCCTACTCGGCCCAGGCCCGGCATTCTGCCGCCCACGCCCACCAGAGTGCCGCACCGGTCCGCAGCCGGACCGCCCCCGGCGATGACGGCCGGCGCCGCGACCAGCGGCGGGTGGCCTGACGGGACATCTCAGCCGACCGCGCCGGGGCGGTCCGCCGGATGGTCGGCCGCCCGCATCGCCGCGATCAGGTCCTCGCGGGCCCGGGCCACCCGGGACCGGATGGTGCCGACCGGCACGTCACACACCTGCGCGGCCTCGACGTACGGCAGGCCGAGCAACTGGGTCGCCACGAACGCCTCCCGCCGCTCGGGTGCGAGACCGTCGAGCAATCCACAGAGCACCACCTGCTCGTCCACCCCGGCACGCACGCCGGCCGGTGTGCTCTCCGCGGCGGTCTGCCAGTCGCTGAGGTTCGCGGTCCGTGGCCGGCAGGTGGCGGCGCGCACCTGGTCCACCGCGACCCGGCGGGCGATGGCGAGCAGCCAGGTCCGTGCGGTGGAGCGGCCGGCGAACGACGGCAGTGCCCGCCAGGCTCGCAGGTACGTCTCCTGGACCAGGTCGTCGACCTCCCGCACCCCGGGCAGGTGGGTCAGGAACCGTCGTACGTCGTGCTGGGTGGCCCGCACGAACGCTGCCGCGGCGGCATGGTCGCCTCGGCCCGCGGCGAGCGCGTATCCACTGATGTCGTCCGTTACGGCTGTCATCGCCGTATTGGTCGGTGGAAATCGCCGGTTGGTTCCCGCGGACCGGCAACCGGGGCGACCGGCGTTGCCGGCCCGCTCCGGACGAGGCCGTAGACTGCACTGATGGGGCACCTCACGTGAGCGAGCGGAGTGCCGTGCTGCCCGACCAACCACCGCGGTACGGGCACCTTTGCTGGGCGTACGACGGCCCGGCCGGGTTCATGACCCATGCCGTGGAGTTCCTCCGCGCCGGCTTGGCGGCCGGCGAGCGGGTCTGGTTCATCGTCCCCGGTCCCGCCGAGCCGGTCCGGGATCTCCTGCTCGGTGTCCGGAATTTCGCCGACGCGTTGCTGACGGGCGCCGCCCAGGTCCGCTCCCTCGAGGGCGCCTACGGCAGCACAGGGGTGATCGATCCGGCGAGTCAGGTGGCGGCCTACCACCGGGCGACCCGGGAGGCGGTCGCCGCCGGATACACCGGCCTGCGGGTGGCCGCCGACGCCACCGAGCTGGTCCGTACCACCGCGCAACGCGACGCGTTCGCCCGTTACGAGCAGCGCGTGAACGAGATGATGCACACCGAGCCGTTCCGGGCGATGTGCGCCTACGACCGCTCGCAGCTGGGCGAGCCGGCGGTCGCCGAGCTGGCCTGCCTACACCCGGAACACAACCTCGGCCAGCTGCTGTTCCGGCTGTACGCCGTACCGCTGGCCCAGGGGCAGGCCGCTCTCGCCGGCGAGTTGGACCCGTCCAACCACGACCTGTTCCGCACCGCGCTGGACCGCGCGGATCTGCAACCCGTGGATGACGAGTTGGTGCTGGACGCCGACGGGCTCCGCTTCCTCGACCACCGGGCGCTCATCCACCTGAACGAGTATGCCCGGGACCGGCAGGTGACGGTGGTGCTGCGGGCCGCCCGCTCCGGGGTGGCCCGGCTCGCCGCCCTGCTGGACCTGCCCGACCTACGGGTGGAGGTGGCTCGGTGAGGACCGGTGCGGCGGCCGAACGCACCGGCTACTTCCACGAGGCTCTCTGTTACGGCTCCGACGAGGAACTGCTCGCCGTAGTGGTGCCATTCCTGGTCGACGGGGTGGCGGCGGACGAGCCCACCTTCGTCGCGCTCGGCGAGCGCACCGGCAACCTGGTCCGCGCCGCGTTGCCGGCCGACACGAAGGTCGAGTTCCTGGCCGGCGGTGACGTCTACGCCCGGCCCACCGCCGCCATCCGGATGTACCGCCAGCTTCTCGCCGATCTGGTCGCCGACGGCGCCACCCAGATCCGGATCATCGGCGAGGTGCCGCCGCTCGGTCTCGGCCCCACCTGGGACTGGTGGGCCCGGTACGAGTCGGCGGTCAACCACGCGTACGACGACTGGCCGTTGTGGAGCATGTGCGCCTACGACACCCGGACCACCGCTTCCGGGGTGCTGGCGGACGTCGCCGCCACTCACCCGTGCTTCGCCGCAGCCGACGGGCGGCACCTGCCGAGTGTCGACTACGTCCCGCCGGAGACCTTCCTGCGCCAGACGCGCCCGATGCCGCCCGACCCGATGCAGACGACCCCGCCCCTGGTTGACCTGCTCGGCCCGACGGCGGCGCAGGCCCGCGCGGCGGTGCACCAGGTGGGCCAGGGCGGGTTACGGGATGACGAGTTCGACGACTTCGTCGTCGCCGTCAGCGAGACCGTCACCAACGGGCTGCGGCACGGCCGTCCCCCAGTCCGGTTCCGGTTGTGGGCGGGCGCGGACCGCATCGTCGCCACGGTCAGTGACGTCGGTTCCGGCCCCCAGGATTCGTACGCCGGGCTGTTGCCGTCGGCCGACGGGGTGCCGGGCGGTCTGGGCCTGTGGATCACCCACCAGTCGTGCAACCACGTCACCCACCACAGCGACGAGCAGGGGTTCACCCTGCGACTCACCGCGGGCCGACCGCTGGGCGCCTGAGCACACACGAACCGCCGGGCCGGTGTGCACCGGCCCGGCGGTTCGTCGCGTACCTGGACTACTTGCGGAACGCGTCCTTGATCTTCTCGCCGGCCTGCTTGAGCTTGGCGCTCGTCTGGTCGCCGCGACCTTCGGCCTCTAGGCGCTCGTCGTCGGTGGCGCGACCCACGCCTTCCTTGATCTTGCCGCCGGCGTTCTCGGTGGTGTTGTTGAACTTGTCCTCGACGCCCATGTCACCCTCCCGGGGATCCGTGTCGCTACGTCAATTAGGTACCCAGCCCGGCATCAGCCAACCAGAAAATTTCAAAAAACAGGGCGGAACCGGCGCAGCCGGAGGCTGTTGGCCACCACGAACACCGACGAGAACGCCATCGCCGCCCCCGCGATCATCGGGTTGAGCAGCCCGACCGCCGCCAGCGGCAGGGCGGCGACGTTGTAGGCGAAAGCCCAGAACAGGTTGCCCCTGATCGTGCCGAGCGTGGCGCGGGCCAGCCTGATGGCGTCCACGGCGGCCAGCAGGTCGTCCCGGACGAGAGTCAGGTCGGACGCCTCGATCGCCACGTCGGTGCCGGTGCCCATCGCCAGGCCGAGGTCCGCCTGGGCCAGCGCGGCGGCGTCGTTGACGCCGTCGCCCACCATCGCCACCACCCGGCCCTCCCCCTGCAACCGGGCGACCACCTCGACCTTCTCCGTCGGCAGCACCTCCGCGATCACCTCGTCGATGCCCACCTCGCCGGCCACCGCCCGGGCGACCGTGTTGTTGTCACCGGTGAGCAGCACCGGCCTGAGGCCGAGCGCACGCAGCCGCCGTACCGCCTCCCGGCTGGTCGGCTTCACCTGGTCGGCCACGGCGAGCAGGCCACGGGCACGGCCGTCCCAGCCGACCAGCACGGCCGTGCGCCCCGCCGCCTCCGCGTCGGTCGCTGCCCGGGCGAGATCATCCGGTACGACCAGACCTCGCTCATCCAACAGCCGCGCCCGGCCGAGCAGCACCTGGCGGCCGGCCACGGTGCCGGTGACGCCCAACCCGGCCACGTTGGCGAAGTCGGCGACCGGCGGCAGCACGCCGACCTCGGCGGCACCGGCCACCACCGCCCGGGCGACCGGATGCTCCGAGCCGCTCTCCAGGGCCGCGGCCAGCCGCAGCACCTCGTCGCGTCGCTCGCCTGATGCGGGGGTCACCGCGAGCAGGCTCATCCGGCCGGTGGTCACGGTGCCGGTCTTGTCGAGCACCACGGTGTCCACCCGCCGGGTGGACTCCAACGCCTCCGGCCCCTTGATCAGAACGCCGAGCTGAGCGCCCCGCCCGGTGCCGACCAGCAGCGCGGTCGGGGTGGCCAGGCCGAGGGCGCACGGGCAGGCGATGATCAGCACCGCCACGGCGGCGGTGAAGGCGGCGGCCGTTTCGGCGCCGTTGCCCAACCACCAGCCCAGCGTGCCGGCGGCCAGGGCGATCACGATCGGCACGAACACCCCGGAGACGCGGTCGGCGAGCCGCTGGGCGGCGGCCTTGCCACTCTGTGCCTGCTCGACCAGCCGGGCCATCTGGGCGAGTTGGGTGTCGGCACCGACCCGGGTCGCGGTGACCACCAGCCGGCCGCCGGCGTTGACGCAGCCGCCGATCACCGCGTCGCCCGTTGCCACCTCGACCGGTACCGACTCACCGGTGACCAGGCTGCCGTCGACCGCCGAGGAACCCTCCTCCACCGTCCCGTCGGTGGCGATCTTCTCGCCGGGCCGCACCACGAAGCGGTCGCCCACCGCGAGCTGGTCGACCGGGATCCGGATCTCCACCCCGTCACGCAGCACGGACACGTCCCGGGCGCCCAGTTCCAGCAGGGCCCGCAGGGCCGCCCCGGCGGTTCGCTTCGCCCGCGCCTCGAAGTAGCGGCCGGCGAGGATGAAGGCGGTCACCCCGGCCGCCGCCTCCAGATAGATGTTGCCGACGCCGTCGGTACGGCCGATGTCCAAACTGAACGGATGGGTCATCCCCGGGGTGCCGGCGGTGCCGAGGAACAACGCCCAGACCGACCAGCCGAGGGCGGCCAGCGTGCCCAGCGACACCAGGGTGTCCATGGTCGCGGCGCCGTGCCGCAGGTTGACCAGCGCGGCCCGGTGGAAGGGCAGCCCGCCGTAGACCACCACCGGGGCGGCCAGAGTCAGCGACAGCCACTGCCAGTGGGTGAACTGCCAGGCCGGCACCATGGCCAGCGCGATCACCGGCACACTCAGCGCCACCGCGACCCACAGCCGGGTACGCAGGGCGGCAAGCGGGTCCGCCGGTTCGGCGGCGACCGCTGGTGCGGCCGGGGTGGGCGGCGGCAGGGCGGCCCGGTAACCGGTCTTCTCGACCGTGGCGACGAGGTCGCCCGGGGTGACCGGGTCGGCGTAGGAGACGGTCGCCCTCTCGGTGGCGTAGTTGACGGTGGCCTGCACGCCGTCCATCCGGTTGAGCTTCTTCTCGATCCGGGCGGCGCAGGACGCGCAGGTCATCCCGCCGATGGCCAACTCGATCAGGTGCGGTGCGGCGGTCAGGGGTCGGCTCGTACTCATTGTTGGTCCCGTCAGTCGTGCTCGTGCCCGGGAGTCCCGTGCCCGTCCGCGGACCCGGGGGTGGCAGGCCGGTCGGCCGGCCCGGTGGTGCCGCCCGGGTCTCCGACCTGCACCGTGAACTCGGCGGTACGCACCACACCCCGGTGGCGGAAGTCGAGGTAGAGCCGGTACGCGCCGGCCGAGGGGAACTCGGTGGCGAAGCTGACCCGTGGGCCGGGGGCGGTCCGCCCGTCTCCCGGCTCGCCCTCCGGATGTACGTGCAGGTATGCCAGGTCGCCACGACGCAGCGCCACCAGGTGACCGTACGCGCCGAGGTAGGGCTCCAGATCGGTGATCGGTGCGCCGCCCCGGCTGACGGTCAGCGTCAGCGTCGTGGCACGCCCGGGCTGCGGGGTGCCGGAGAGGACGACTGTGTAACCGTCGACCGTGGCGCTGCTCGTCGGGGCGGGAAGCGGTCGCTCGGTCAGTGCTCCGGGGACGGTCACGTCGACGCCGAGCGTCAGGGGGTCGCCGCCGGTCGGGACGAAGTCGGCGAAGGCCCGCCACACCCCCGCAGAGCCCAGCGGCGAGGCGACACGCCAGGTGCCGTCCTCGGCCAGTTCCGGATGGACGTGCCGGAAGCCGGAGAGGTCGCGGCGGGCCACGATGAGGTGCATCCGTTCGTCGTGGGTGACGTCGAACCCGGTCACCGGACGGCCATCGGGGCCGGTGATCCGGAACGCGAACTCACCCGGTGACGCGTCGACCGGCACCAGGGTGTAGCCACGGTCGGAAACGAGCAGGCCGCCGGGCAGGTGCCCGGCCGCGTGCTCCGGGCTGTCGTCGCCCTCGTGGCCGGGACCACCGCTGTGGTCCGCGCCCCCGCTGTCGTGGCCGGTGGCGACCACGTTGACCGGGTCGGTCAGCTGCCCCAACCCGTACGCCGCGCCGAACACCGCCGCCAGGCCGAGCACGAAGCCGCTCAGCTTCGTCGCCGTATGCATGGTTGACCCTCGGTTTCCGCCCGCCGACCAGTTCAGGCGTCGGCGAGCTCGTATCCGGCCTCGTCCACGGCGGCACGTACCGCGTCGTCGGACAGCGGCTGGTCGCTGGTGACGGTGACCCGACCGGCGGCCAGATCAACCTGAACGTCCTTGACACCCTCGAGCGCACCGACCTCGGTGCTGACCGCGTTGACGCAGTGTCCGCAGGTCATGCCCTGCACCTGGTACGTCGTGCTGACCATGGCACTCTCCTCACCTCTTCGGAAGGGTGGGTCGACCACCCGCCCTTATACCCGCAGGGGGTATCCTTCGCACCGACCGTACCATACCCCCCAGGGGTAGGTTATCCTTGCCCGCATGAGCACCCCCGCGCCGATCCGTGGCTACACCGCCAGCAAGGATCAACTCCTCGCCCGGCTGCGCCGCGTGGAGGGCCAGGTGCGCGGCATCGAGAAGATGGTCGACGATGACCGTTACTGCATCGACGTGCTCACGCAGATCTCGGCCATTCAGGCCGCCCTGGACAAGGTCGCCCTCGGCCTGCTCGACGGGCACGCCCGGCACTGCATGCACGAAGGCGCCGCCGAGGGTCGGGCCGACGAGATGGCGGCCGAGATGATGGCCGCCGTGGGCCGACTGATGAAGCGCGGCTGAGCCGACCCGCCGACGTACCCCTCGCGACCTGCGTCGGCAGGTCGGGCTGGTTACCATTCGCACACGATGGCCAGCCGAAATCCGTGCCGCGCCGCCCGCGGTCACTGCCGGGCACACGCCTCCACGGTCGTCCCGGGCCAAGCCACAGCTCACGGTACGCAGCCACCCCGCCACGTTCGGGCCATTCAGGCTGCCCTTCCAGATCGCCGGCCGGCAGCACTGAACCGTCTCGCCCGTCGACACGTACTCAGCCCTGAAATCGTTGGGAGACACTGAATGGGCGCCGACCACACCCGTTCCGCTCCGCCCACCCCACCCGGGGTGCGGCGGATTCTCGTCGTGACCGTGGTCCCCCTGTTCCTCGCCACCCTGGTCGCCGCCATCGTGCTCTGGCCTCGGGACGCCCCCCGCCCGGAGGCCACCGACGACGCCCCCCGCTACCACGGCACGGTCATCCGAGTGGTCAGCGAGCCCTGTCCACCCAACCCGGTGGTGCCCGAGGGCACCCCGACGGCCGCGGACGGTCCCTGCGGCACGGTCACCGTCCGGGTCCAGACCGGGCCGGACGCCGGACAGGAGGTGCAGACACCTGTCCCTGCCGGGCCGGGGGCGCCCCACGTCGAGGTCGACGACGACGTCATCCTGGTCTCGCTGATCGACCCTGAGGACCCCTCGATCAGCTCCTACAACATCGCCGAGCACCAGCGCGGAAAGCCGCTGATCTGGCTGGCCGTGCTCTTCGCCGCCGCCATCGTCGCCTTCGGGCGGTTGCGGGGCCTGGCGGCGCTGGGCGGCCTGGCCGCCAGCTTCGCCATCCTGCTGACCTTCGTGCTGCCCGGCATCAGCGCCGGCCAGCCGCCGCTCGCCGTGGCCATCGTCGGCGCCTCGTTGATCATGTTTGTGGTGCTGTACCTGACCCACGGCATATCCGCACAGACCTCGGTGGCCGTGCTCGGCACGCTGGCCAGTCTGGTGCTGACCGGGCTGCTCGGGCTGGCCGCGACCGGGGCCACCCACCTGACCGGATTCGGCAGCGAGGACGCCACCACCCTGTCCATGTTCCGCGCCGACGTCGACCTGCACGGTCTGCTGCTGGCCGGCATCATCATCGGCTCGCTGGGGGTCCTCGACGACGTCACTGTCACCCAGGCCGCCGCGGTCAACGAGCTGCGCCACGCCAACCCGAACCTCTCCCGCCGGGAGTTGTACCGCTCGGCCACCCGGGTCGGGCGGGCCCACATCGCCTCGGTGGTCAACACCATCGTGCTGGCGTACGCCGGCGCCTCGCTGCCGCTCCTGCTTCTGCTGACCGCGGACTCCCGTGCGCTGGGGCAGATCCTGACCAGCGAGTTCCTCACCACGGAGATCGTCCGAAGCGTGGTCGCCACGCTCGGGCTGGTCGCCGCGGTACCGCTGACCACCGCGCTGGCCGCGGTCGTCACCACCGCCGGACGCGGCGACACCGGCGTCCCCAGCGGTGCGTCCACCCCCGTGATTCCCCGGCCGGCGACGGACCGGGCCGAGGCGCTCCGCGCTCTGAGCACCCCACCCAACCGAAACACGTCCCCCGCCGCCCCTTCGGGGTGGCCCGAACCGGACAGGAGCACGGACACCACATGGTGACACCCCTCAACGTGACCGCCCCTGCCAATGCGGCTCGTAATCGTGTCGCTGGTCACGCAGAGCGATTACGAAATGACGCATCTCGTCGGGTTCGGGGCGTAGAAGCACAGATGGACCCTCAGGTAACCTCACTGCCGGTCATCGCCGAAGGCGCGCAGCGGCGCCTGCGGTGCCACCGCCCAATCGCCGCGAGGCGAGCCGAGGACCCGAGTACGTGGGGTGAATCCGCGAGAGCGGTAGGGGCCACTTCCGTCCCGAACCCGTCAGCTAACCCGGTCGGCGGTCGATGGAAGGGAAAACAGTGACGGCACCCCTACGCCGCTGGCTGACGCCCGTGGTGGCCGTGTTCGCCGCGTTCGCCGTGTTCGCTGGTCCGATGCCGGCGCCGGCCGCACCGAACAACCCCAAACCCGCGGAGCACGACGACGACCCGCCGATGCTGAACGATCTGATCGAGGCGACCACCCGGGACTACTCCAAGGCCAAGGCCAAGCTGGAGAAGTCCAAGAAGCGCCAGCTCCGACTGGCGGTTGAGGTCCGTTCCGCCCAGGCCGACCTGGACGCGCTCTCCCCGCAGGTGGCTCAGATCGCCACCCAGTCGTACCGGACGGGCCGGGTCGGCGCGATCGCCATGCTGTTGCAGAGCGGCGCACCCGACTCGTTCATCAACCGCGCGTCGGCACTGGACGAGCTGAACCTGGTCAACGACAAGAAGCTGGGCGAGGTCAACGCGATCAAGCTTCGTGCCGAGCAGGCCAAGCTCGCGCTCGACGCCGAGGTGCGCGAGCAGAAGAAGCTGACCAACGACATGGCGCGCAAGAAGAGTGAGGCGGAGAAGTCCCTCCGGCTGGTCGGCGGTGTCGGCCTGACCGGCGGACTGGTGGACGCCACCTCGCCGGTGGCCAGGATCGCGCCGAACCGGTCCTCGGACGGCGGCTGGAAGCCCGAGTCGTGCAGCCAGAACGACCCCACCACGTCGGGCTGCATCACGCCGCGGACGCTGCACATGTACAAGGAGGTCAAGCGGGCCGGGTTCAACCGGTTCGTCGGCTGCTTCCGACCGGGCGACAAGTTCGAGCATCCCAAGGGCCGGGCCTGTGACTGGTCGTTGCAGAACAGCGGCTTCAGCCCGTGGCACAACAACGACACCCGGATCTACGGCAACAACCTGGCGGCCTTCCTGGTCCGCAACGCCGACCGGCTGGGCATCTACTACGTGATCTGGAACCGGCAGATCTGGTTCGCGGCCACGGAGCGCTGGAGTTCCTACAGCGGCCCGTCCAACCACACCGACCACGTGCACGTGTCACTGCTCTGACCGCCCGACGCGACGCACCGAGGGCCGTCCCGCCAGCCGTGGCGGGACGGCCCTTTCGGTCCGATCACCGAGCGGATCAGGGTGCGGTCGCCAGCGCACCGCCGAGTTCGGCGGGTTCCGCGGCGACCGCCCGCACCTCACCGGCGGCCAGCCGGTAGGACATGCCGACCACCGCACATCGCCCGGCAACCACCTCGGCCGCGAGGGTCGCGGAGGAGGCCAGCATCGTCTCGACCGTCCGGGCGATGTGGATGTCCACGATGCCGTCCAGGTCGTGCACTCCGGCATCCTCTGCCCGGTGCAGACTCGGCACCACGGCGTCGACCACGGCACCCAGATGCCCGGGCGGCGTCGTGGCGGTGGCCAGTGCCTCGCGGGCCGCCTGGACAGCGCCGCACGAGTCGTGGCCCAGCACCACCACCAGCGGCGTACGCAGGACGGCCACCGCGTACTCCACGCTGCCCAGGACCTCCGGCCCGACGGTGTGCCCGGCGGTACGCACCACGAAGAGGTCGCCCAACCCGCGATCGAAGATGATCTCGGCGGCGAGTCGGGAGTCGGAGCAGCCGACGATCACCGCGAAGGGATGCTGCTCGGCCGCGAGGGCGGCCCGTCGTCCAGCGTTCTGGTTGGGATGCCGCAGTGCGTCGGTGACGAACCGCCGGTTGCCGGCGAGCAACTCGGCGAGGGCCCGCTGCGGGGCACCGGGAAGCTCCGCGGTGAACGGCTCACGGTCCGGTCCGGGCTGGGAACCGAGCGTTCCGGGTCGACTCATCCGGCTGCACCTCATCTCTGAGAGGAATGCCTGGTCATCCCGGCCGGCGCTGGTCACGGGCTGCCATCACGGTCACACGCGGGATGACGCACGTCAAGCTTTACGTGATATGTATTTCATGCATCAGTCGACGCTTGCGCTCGACCGAACCGGGGCCGGCAACGACGCGGGCCGGGGCACTCGGACGGCAGGTCATACGATGGCGGCATGGCGAGCACTGAAGAACGGGAAAGCGTGCGGAACTGGACTTTCCTCACGAACCACGCGCACGTCCTGCTCGCCATCGCCCGTAACCCCACCGCCCGGCTCCGGGACGTCGCTACGGAGGTCGGCGTCACCGAACGTGCCGCTCAGGCCATCGTCGCCGACCTGGAGGCAGGCGGCTACCTGCACCGCACCCGGGTGGGCCGGCGCAACGAGTACACCCTCAACCCGGCCGGGCGGTTCCGCCACCCGGCGGAGGCCGACCACCAGGTGGGTGACCTGCTGGCCCTCTTCACCAAGGAGCAGGTGACCAACCCCGCCGACCACTGAGCCGACGGCCCTCCTGATCAGACGACGTGGCGCGCTTCACCCACCCGGAACGATCGCCGCGCTGCGATCACGCCGACGGCGGGATAGGTTGGATCCCGTGTCGTCTCCAGCGTTCGCCCGTCCACTGTGGCCGGCGATGCTGTGCGCACTCCGTGAACTGACCCGGTTGGCGTTGGCGACCCTGGTGCTAGCCGTAGGTCTCGGCGGGGCCGTCACGGCCGATCCGCCGGCCCGGCCCACCGCCATACCACCACCGAGCGCCGCGGTCGTCGACGGTTCGCCATCCACCGCGATGTCGGCCGTCCAGCCCATCGTCGAGCCCGCTCGGGCGGTCGACGCCGGGCAGGATTGGCGGGTCTCGGCGAACAGCGCGCCGCTGTCGCCCGCAGGTGCCGACGCCACGCCGGCCGACGCCACCCGGATCGACCACCGCGTCGCCCCGGTGCCCGCCGTCCGTGCTGGCGAGCCGACCCGGCGCGGCCCACCCACCGGCTGACCGACGCGGTCCGGCCGACCGATCGAGCCAGGTGACACTGCCGCCCGCCGGCCAGGCCCAGCGGCCGGTCGACCTCATCGCGCCACCGCCGCAGTGATCCCGGGACGTCCCGGTGAGTCCGATCCGACCGCCCGGGAACGGCATCAGCCGCGCTCCGGGTAGCCGGCCCGCCGTCACGATCCGCGTCCATCACAGTCGACGACCCACCCCGACCGCGAGGTGTTGATGATGCGTACCGCTCTCTCCTCCGTCCTGCTCGACGCGCCCCGTGCCGCCGCCATCTGGCTGGGCCTGCTCGGCGTGGTGATGCTCGCCGTCACCGGCCTGCTGTTACGACCTCGACTCTTCCGCTTCGACGCCGGCACCCGCATCCGCGAGGCCGCGCTGCCGAGCCGGTCCGACCACGCCGAGCAACGACGTGACCAGGAGCGCTGGGCCGACGAGGTCACGATCGCCGCGGAGCGGGCCGACGCGACGGCCCGGCACCGCCGCGACGAGTGGCTCGCCGCGCAGGACGAGGCCGGGCAGGCATGGCGGGCGTACGAGGCGGCGGAAGCGGACGTACGCCGGCTCTCCGATGCCGCCGGCATGCCGCTGCCGCAGACCGCCCGCACCCCTGCCGAGTACGCCGACCGTGAGCGCTGGCTGCACCGGGCCGCCCTGGACGCGTACTGGCGGCGGGACCTGTCGGTGGAGCAGCTCAGCGACGTCTTCGCGCACCGCGGCTGGGATCCCCGGTTGCACCCGGTGGAGCAGGAGTTGCTGCTGCGCCGGGCGGTACGCGACCACCTCCTGACCCGGCAGCGGGCGGCCCGGGAACGGGAGCAGGCGACCTGGCGGGCCGCGGAACTCTCCGCCGCCGCTGCCCGCAGCCTTCGCGAGGAAGCGGCCGCCGCGCTGTTGCCGGTGGCAGAGGAACGCGGGTCGGTCCTTCCATCGAGCACACCCGGTGCCGTCGAGCAGACCCGGGAAATCCCGGCGGTCGTCGGCCGGGCACCGGTCGCCGCGTACTGATACCCGAACGCCCGCCGGCTCGGTCTCCGGCAATTAGTGTCGGAAGAACGTCGACCGGGTACGACCTCGCCGGACATTGAGGAGGGCCGACGTGGTCGCAAGCGAAGGCGGGAACCAACCCGACGAGACGGCGGTTCGGGGCGCCGGGCCGCGCCAGACCTGGGCCGCCCTGCCCTGGCTGATCCGTTCCGCGGTGGTGTGGAGCGCCTGCCTGGTGGTGATCGCCGCCGGGCTCTACCTGCTGGCGCGGATCACGCTGCTGGTCACCCCGCTCGCCATCGCCGTGGCCGCGACCCTGTTCCTCGCTGCGCTGCTCGATCCGGTGCAGCTGGCGTTGCGCCGGCTTCGCCTGCCGGCCGCGCTCGCCGCCCTACTCAGCGTCCTGCTCCTGCTCGGCATCCTGGGCGGCGTCGGCGCGCTGGTATGGAGTCTGACCGCCGACCAGTTCAGCGAGCTGGGCGAGGAACTGCGTCAGGGGCTGGAGCGCACCCGGGACTTCGTCACCTCGGCCCTGCCGGTAAGCGACCAACAGCTCGACGATCTGCTCGCCCAGCTGCGCCGGGCGACCAGCCAGGAGCAGGTGGATCCGATTGCCAGCGCCCGCACCGCGGCCGAGGTGGTCGGCTCGACCCTGCTCGCTCTGGTGCTGCTGTTCTTCCTGCTCAAGGACGGCCGGGAGATGTGGCAGTGGACGTTGCGCCGGGCCGCCGGGCGCAACCAGGACGTCGCCGCCGAGGCAGGCCGCATCGGCTGGCACACCCTCGGCTCGTACAGCCGGGGCACCATGCTGATCGCGGCCATCGACGCCATCGGTATCGGTCTGGCGCTGGTGCTGCTCAGGGTGCCACTGGCGTTCCCGCTGGCGTTGATCACGTTCATCGGCGGATTCGTTCCGATCATCGGTGCCACCGTGGCCGGCGCGGTCGCGGTACTGGTGGCACTGGCCGCCAACGGGCCCACCACCGCCCTGCTCACCCTGGCCGCCGTGATCGCCGTCCAGCAGATCGAGGGCAACCTGCTGGAGCCGCTGGTGATGAAGCGCCAGGTACGGCTGCATCCGGTGGTGATCCTGGTCGCGGTGACCGCCGGCACCCTCATCGCCGGCATCGCGGGCGCCTTCGTGGCGGTTCCGATCACGGCGGTCACCTGGCGAATCGTCGACAGCGTCCAGCGTCAACGGCAGTCCGTCGCGAACGCGTCGGATTCGGCGTCCGGCCCGTCGACCACACCCCCCGCACCATCGCCCTCCCAACCGTCGTCGTCCGGACCCGCCCCTGAGCCCACCTGACGGCGGCAGCTGGATTCGGCCTCCCCACGCTGGCCGCCGACGGGGCCGGGGACGGGTGGGTGGGTGTTCTAGGCGGGTTGCGGGTGCAGGTGGTCGTGGAACCAGTCAGCCGCCGCCCCAGCGACCTGATCGAGCGTGCCCGGCTCCTCGAAGAGATGTGTCGCGCCGGGGATCACCCGCAGTTCGGCCCGGGAGGTGAGCTGACCGAGCGCCCGCTCGTTGAGGGTGATCACCTGCTCGTCGAGCCCGCCGACCAGGAGCAGCGTGGCGGCGCGCACCTGGCCCAGCAGGTCGCCGGCCAGGTCGGGACGACCACCGCGGGACACCACCGCGCGTACCAGATCCGGTCGTCGCGCGGCGGCGACAAGCGCGGCGGCGGCCCCCGTGCTCGCGCCGAAGAGGCCGACCGGGGTCGCCCCGAACGGCCGCTCGGTGGCCAGCCAGTCCACGATCCCGGCGAGACGGTCGGCCAGCAGCTCGATGTCGAAGCGCAGATCGGCGGTGACCGCGTCCAGTTCGTCCTCGGCCGGAGTCAGCAGATCCACCAGGACGGTGCCGAGCCCGGCCCGGTTGAGCTGGTGGGCCACCGCCACGTTGCGCGGGCTGTGCCGGGAGCTACCGCTGCCGTGCGCGAACAGGACCGCCCCGACCGGCTCCGCCGGCACCAGCAGATCGGCCGGGAGCAGTACCTCACCCGCCGGGATCGTCACCGCTTCGCCGCGCACGTCCATCTCGCCCCCCAGTGGCTGACTCACCCACCCGGATACCCGGCCCGGCCGCCGACACGCCCTCCGGTCGCCCTCGGAGCGGGTTTGCGCCGGGGGGTGCCGGGTAGCCGACTGGCGACCGCAGACGGACCGGCGTCACCGGCGCCGCCGACAGATCGCGAGGACCGTCATGGCGCATCACAAGCGTGAGCCGGTACAGGCCGCTGCCGAACGTGAGCGGCGGGAACAGGACGACAAGCGCGGACGGGACTGGGCGGACGAGGCCGCCCAGGCGCGTTCGGCCGACGATCCCCGGGCGAGGACGCCCCACGATGCCACCGGCCGCCCTTCCCAGGGTGAGCCCATCTGACGACGAGGTACCCGGGTCAGGCCGGGTTCTCCGGCAGCCGGAGCAGGGGTGCCCGACCGGGTGCCTGCTCCGGCTTCGGCAGATCCGTACGGGGCGGCGGATTCGGTACGGTCACCGGCTCGTCGCAGGTGACGCGCACCGGTTTGCCGTGATGACGCAGCTCGATGACCGCGTCCGGGGGGGCGTGGTGCAGGGCGTACGTCGTGTCGTGGCGGCGTACGTCGACCCGCAGCCGCATGTCGCACCACTGGAGCGAGAACGACAGGGCGTTGAGCCGGCTGGACAGGGACGGTGAGAACGACAGCGTTCCGTCATGGTCCCGCAGGCCACCGAACCCGGCGACCAGTGCGATCCAGGCCCCCGCTAGCGAGGCCATGTGCACCCCGTCGCGGGTGTTCTCGTTCAGGTCGTGCAGGTCCATCAGCGCGGCCTCGCGCAGGTAGCTGTGCGCCAGGTCGGCGTAACCGACCTCCGCCGCCAACACCGCCTGGGTGCAGGCCGACAGTGACGAGTCGCGGACCGTACGGCGCTCGTAGTAGAGGAAGTTGCGCAGCTTCTCCTCGCTGGTGAAGGCGTCGCCCCGCCAGTGCATGGCCAACTCCAGGTCGGCCTGTTTGATCACCTGCTTGCGGTACAGGTCGAAGTACGGATAGTGCAGCAGCAGCGGGTACTTGTCCGGTGGGGTCTGCTCGAAGTCCCACTCCTGCAACCGGGTGAAGCCCTCCACCTGCTGGTGCACCTGAAGTTCCTCGTCGTACGGGAGGTGCATGGCCGCGGCGGCGTCGCGCCACGCGGCGGCCTCCTCGTCGGTGACCCGGAGGTGGAACGCCTCGTCGCGGTACCGCATCGCCGCATCGGCGGCGGCCCGTAGGTTCCGCTGGGCCATCAGGTTCGTGTAGATGTTGTCGTTCTTGACGGCGGTGTACTCGTCGGGACCGGTGACCCCGTCGATATGGAAGTTGCCGGCACGGTCGTGGTGCCCGAGCGAGCGCCACAGCCGCGCGGTCTCCACCAGCAGCTCCAGCCCGATCTCCCGCTCCAGCTGCCGGTCGCCGGTCGCCAGCACGTAGCGACGCAGCGCGTCGGAGATGCCGGCCGCGACGTGGAACGCGGCGGTGCCCGCCGGCCAGTATCCCGACGACTCCGGCCCCGCGATGGTGCGCCACGGGAAGGCGGCACCGGCCAGGTTGAGCGTACGCGCCCGCTCCCGGGCCTGCTCCAGAGTGGAGAATCGCCAGTACAGCGCATCCCGTACGGCGACCGGGTGGGTGTATGTCAGCACCGGCAGGACGAACAGCTCGGTGTCCCAGAAGGCGTGCCCGTCGTACCCGGGGCCGGTGAGTCCCTTGGCCGAGATGGGCCGGCGTTCCGCCCGCGCGCCCGCCTGGAGCACGTGGAACAGGCCGAACCGGACCGCCTGCTGCACCTCCGAATCCCCGTCGACCACGACGTCGGCGGCGTCCCAGAACTCGTCCAGGTACTCCCGCTGCTCACGGACCAGCCCGTCCCAGCCGTCCAGCTTCGCTGCGGCCAACGCGGCACCGACCTGGTCGCGCAGCGCCGGCAGCGAACGCCGGCTGGACCAACCGTAGGTCAGGTACTTGACCACCTGGAGCTTCTGCCCCGGCTCCAGTACACACGCCACTGTGGTACGGACCCAGTCCTCGTAGCCTTCGGAGCAAACGGAAGTCCGGGCCGGCGAGGCCACCTCGTGGTCCATGGCGGCGGCGACCCGCAGCCCGGAGACCTTGGTCTGGTGGATCAGCAGCCCACCGGCGGGGGTGGTCAGCTCCTCCTCCGCCTGCAACGGCGACTCCAGCACGGCGGCGACGCGCGGGTCGCGACTCTGCGGTGGCAGGGTCTCGTTGGCCACCAACTCCGACTGGACGATCAGCCGCAGCGGCTCGTCGTCGGCCACCTCCACCTCGTAGCGGATCGCGGCCACCGAGCGCTGCCGGAAGGAGACCAGTCGGGTGCTGTTCACCCGAACCTCGCGCCCGGCGGGCGAGCGCCAGTGCAACGACCGGTGCAGGGTGCCGGCGCGCATGTCGAGGATCCGCTCGTGGGCGAGCACCTCGCCGTAACGCACGTCGAGCGGCTCGTCGTCGACCATCAGCCGGAGGAGTTTGCCGTTCGTTACGTTGACGATGGTCTGGCCGGACTCGGGGAAGCCGTACCCGGCCTCCGCGTACGGCAGGGGCCGCAGCTCGTAGAACGAGTTGAGGTAGGTGCCGGGCAGCCCGTGCGGCTCGCCCTCGTCCAGGTTGCCCCGCAGCCCGACGTGCCCGTTGGACAGCGCGAACACCGATTCGGACTGGGCGAGCACGTCCATGTCCAGGCGGGTCTCCCGGACGTGCCACGGATCGACCGGGTACGCCCGTTCCCGGATCACTCGGGCCGTCCGGTGTCGAGCAGGTCGGCGAGGTCGTCGACCACCACGTCGGCACCGTGCGCGCGCAGTTCGTCGGCGTGGCCGGCCCGGTCCACGCCGATCACGTACCCGAAACCGCCGGCCCGGCCGGCTTCGACACCGGCCAACGCGTCCTCGACGACAGCCGCCTTATCCGGCGTGACGTCGAGTAGTTCCGCCCCGGCGAGGAAGGTGTCGGGGAACGGCTTGCCGCGTAGCCCCTCGGCTCGGGCGGTGAGCCCGTCCACCCGGGCCTCCAGCAGCGGCTCCAGGCCGGCGGCGGCGACCACCTCGCGGCCGTTGGCGCTGGCCGTGACGACCGCCCGCCGCAGCCCCGCCGCAGCCACCGCCCTGAGGTACGCGACCGAGCCGGGATAGACGTCCACCCCGGTCGTACGGATCCGCTCCAGCACCATGGCGTTCTTCTGGTTGCCGAGGCCGTGCACGGTCTGGGCACCCGGTGGATCCTCCGGTGCGCCCTCGGGCAGGGTGATGCCACGGGATGCGAGGAAGGTCCGCACCCCGTCGAGACGGGGGCGGCCGTCGACGTAGCGGTGATAGTCCGGCCCCGGATCGAACGGCCGGTACGGCTCACCGGTGGTGGCCGAACGCCGCCGCAGGTAGTCGTCGAAGGTCTCGGTCCAGGCGGCGTTGTGCACCCGGGCGGTCTGGGTGAGCACACCGTCGAGGTCGAACAGAACAGCGGTCACATGATCAGGCAGGCCGAGCATCGTATCAATCTATCCGCCGACGCGTGCCGGCAAACGCACTTCCACGGATACCGGCGCGGCGGCGTGCGATGGTGCGGTCAATCGGGCGCACCCGGGCCTGCCTGGCGTGGTCAGAGTCCGGCGGCGGAGTCGTACCGGCGGCGCAGATCGGCCATCTCGGACGGCTCCAGGGCCTCCCGCTCCGCCAGCTCCGCGTACTTGGCCGGGAACATCTGCCGCAGCCGGTCGATGAACCTGGTGTCCTCGGTCGCCTCGACCACCTGGATGCCCACCGGTTCGGTGGACATGTCGATGATCAGCGGGCCGGCCAGCTTGACCGCCCAGTCCCAGGGGCGCCCCTGCTCGGCGACCCCGCAGAGGTGGAAGCCGTAGACCGTCCGCACGTCGGCGAGCACGCTGACCTCGGCCGGCTCGTAGCCGTAGACGTGCACGCCGCAGATCACCGCGGGCTTGGTCTCCTCACCGTTGGCCACCTGCTGAATGTCGTGCCCGGCGTGATTGTGCTGCTCCGGGTCCGCCTCCTCCAGCGTGGTACGCATCCAGTTCACGATCTGCCCGTGCAGATCCGGCGGCCCCGTCTTGGAGCTGGCCGAGTTGACCAGTACGACAGCGCCCGCCGACACCACCAGCAGGATCGCCGCCGCCCACACGTAGCGATGCCGGAGCCACCCTGCGAAACTCTCCCGGGAATTCATGATCGCTTCTCACCTCGTCGCCGGTTCTGTGCGTTGCGGACCGCTGGGACGCCTCCGGCGCGTCGACCGTCGACCGAGTCGGTGGCGACGAAGACACGTGCCGGTGCTACGTACGGCGGGACACCCTGCCCCGGGGAAGGTGTGACCGTCGTGGTGACGTGGCCCGACGAAGCGGCGCGTGGCGTACCCATTGGCGCGCTGCCGGTGCTGCTGCTCCCGTGCTGGCCGTGCTCAACGCGGTTGCCCCCACGCTGCGGCGATATGAGCCCATTCCAGCACGCCCGACCCCAGGTCGGCAACATCGACAATCCTCGACAGCCGAGGTGCCGGCGGTCGGTCAGTGGTGAGCGTTCCAGAAGCCGATGAGCGTGGCGGTCCACCAGCCGAGTTGCGAGATACCGGCAGCGACGGCACCGGTGAGCACGGCCGATCGTGGTACACCATCGTCCGAGGCTGCCAGCCGGTCACCCGCCCGGGCGAGCAGCACCCCGTTGAGGCCGACCAGCAGCACGGCGAGCAGCTTGATCCGGACCAGTCCGGCCGAGGTATTCGGACCGAGCATGGTGCCGCTGACCACCAGACCCATCAGCGCCGTCCAGATCAGCGGATGGGCGCCCCGGGCGGTGACCAAAACCGTGCCGATCGTCTCGAGGCGCAGCACCCAGCGCAGACTGAACCAGTCCACGGTCAGTACCGCACCGAAACCCGCCACCACGCAGACCAGGTGGAGCAGCAGGGCGGCGAGGCGCCAGTCCGCAGGCACGCTCAGACGCTCGGCGGCCAGGATCATGACCAGCCAGGCGGTCGTAGCCACAAATGCCGTGCCGGCGATCGTTCGTCCGCTGGCGGGCCGACGGTGACTGCCACGCCATCCGGCCGGGGGTGGCACTTCGCGACGTCGCCGCGTCGTACCCTGCCGCGCCCGGCTCCGCACGGTGCCGTGGGCCAGGTCAGCCATCGGAGACGGCGGCCACCGCGCCGGTCAGTGCGTCCAGTTCCGCCAGCTCAGCCGTCCGGTCCTGGTGCATCCGGGCGGTGAGCGTATGCAGCGCTGGACTGTCACCGGATCTCTGATGGCCCTGACACAGCAGGATGGTCTGCGCCAGATGTGCCCGAAGCAGGGCCGTCGCTCTTACCGATGTCTCGCCGACGGGTGCGGCCCGGAGTTCGGCGAGGCCGATCTCGGTCACCATCCCGGGCATCTGGTGGCCCTCATGCACGTTCTCCTCGGCGAGGTTGCCGGCGGCGAGCAGTGACCGCATCTCGCGCAACTCCCCGAGATGGGTGGCGCGCAGGCGCTTGGCGAGGGCAAGCAGATCGGGATCGACGTGCCCGGCTCGGGCGTCGAGATGGTCGAAGAGCGCCAGCGCGCCCTCATTCATCGGGATGAGCAGTTGCACGAAGGCGTTGTCGGTGCCGTTGAACACGACCGCTGCCGACGGCACGGCCGGCGCGGGCGGCACGCTGTGGTCCGCCCGGCCCAACCCTTGCAGTACGCCGACGGCCAGCGCCGTCGTGGCCAGAGCCACGACGACGCTGGCGACCCGCCGGGTACGGGCCGTGGGCGGAAGACCCACGATGCTCATCGATCAGTACTCGCCGTCCGGCCCGCACTTGACGATCCGGTTGATGCAGTCGCGCACCCGACGGGACAGCTCCTCTTCGTTCCACGCGTTCATGAAGTCGGCGTGCATGGTCAGGCCGTCTCCGGAGGAGAGCCGGAGCTTCGCCGGGTCACCCGAGACCGGGTAGCGCAGCACCATCCGGATCTTCGGAACGGCGATCGGGTGGCTGGACGGGCACTTGTCGGCCTGCGGGTACGCCATGTGGGCCGAGTTTGCCCGGTACAGGTTCTTGCCGTCCCAGCACTGCGGGAAGTCCAGGTACGTCTCCAGCTTGGTGCCGGCCGGGCAGTTGACGAAGTCCTTCGAGGCACCGACGTGCCCGGCGTGCAGGCAGGACCAGCGGGACCGGCTTTCCGCCTCGCTGGTGGCCTTGGCGTTCCCGGCGACCATCTTCAGCCCGACCGGCATCGGCCGGATCTCGGCCGTGATGTCCCGCGAGACTCCTTCGCCCAGGTAGTAGAAGGTCGCGCTGTCCGGCGGGACCTCCTTTTCGGCCGCCATCAGGGTCGGGGCCCAGTACGACGACAGGTCCACGTTCGGCGCACAGTTGGTCTTGCCGCCCTTGAGGTCGCCGAGGTTGGTCATCGCGTCGGTGACGTTGTTGCCGAAGAAGTCGTGCGAGTGTGAACCGCCGGGCAGGCCGGGGACCACGATCGGATCGTCCGGCAGCCGGTGGGAGAACGTGCACTCCGCAACGAACTCGGCGATCCGTACCGCGTTGCCCGGGATCGGCTTCGTGCCGGCCGCCGGCACCGGCGGCACGTTCGCTGCCACCTCGGTGCCACCAGACGACGATGGCGGCGTGCTCGCCTCCACGGCCGACTCACTGCCGCTCGGGCTCGGGCTGGCGCTGGTGACGTTGGGGCTCGGCGACTGCGGGTCGGACTCACCGAGACCTTCGTTGGTCGCCGGCGCGGTCGAGCCTGGCAGGCCGGTGGGGCCGGTGGCATCCGGCACGGATGGCAATTCCCGGCAACCGGCCAACAGCACCGTGCCGAGTAGCACGGTAACGGTTGCCGGGCGCAACCTCTTCGATAGGGGACGCAGGAGCATGCGAGGTAGGACCTTTCTGATGGGTGTGACCATTATGCCTTGAGCAGTACTACCGAAATAGCTGCGCTGGTTCTTTTCGCCTGGCCTTCCGGCGTGATTTTTTTATCACCCGAAATCGGTAATCCGGCGGCCGTTCGGTGCGTCTAGCGAATGCCGGGACGCCTCAGCGGGCGGCCTGGAAGGCCCGACCCACGGCCGTGGCCTGAGTGCCGGTACGGAACAACCCGGACCGATCCCGATCGGTGGCCGGCAGCCCGAACCAGGCGTAACGCTGCACGTACGGCAGCCCGGCCAGCATCTTCGTCGCCGCGCTCAGGAACGCCGCCTGCTGCGCCTGCGACGGAAAGTGCTGACCCCCACCGTCGAACCGGATCAACGCGAACTCGGTCAACCAGATCGGCTTGCCGTACCGCTGATGCACCGCCTCCACGTACCGCCGCAACTGATCCACCGCATTCGCCGTGGTGAAGTCACCGCCGTACCAGTGCAGCGTGACGAAGTCGACCCGGTAACCCCGCTCCTTCGCCCCGGCCATGAAGCGGTCCAGCCAACCACCCGCGTCCGCACCACCCCAGGCCACCGCCGGGCTCCCCAACGTGCTGCCCGTGGCCATCAACCGCGGCCACAACTCCAACGCCCGCTCGACGCTCATGTTGGACTGCTCTGCCATGTCCGGCTCGTTGAATCCGAGCAGGTACGGGCCAGCGGCCTTGGCACGGGCCAACTCCTGTGTGGTGACGCTGTCCGCGCCCCAGATCATCGGCACGAAGTCGGCGCCCCGGGAGGCGCTGATGCCCGGATGCTGCGTGCCCCAGGTGTAGAACCACCCCGCCCCCGAGTTCGCCAACGCCTCACCCGCACCCTCGAAGTTCCACACCCCCACCCCCTTACGAGCCGACGACACCACCGCCTTCGGCTTCGGGGAGTTCGCCTGCGGGCTGGGCGACCGATCCGTCGGGGCGTCCGACGGGGAGGACGCGCCCGCCCGTGAGGGGGTGGGCGTGCTGGCGGAGGTGGCGGAGATGTCCGCACCGGCGGAGATGTTCGGGGCGGCGGCGGTGCTCGGGCCCGCGGCAGCGCCCTGCGGATCAGGCAACACGGGTGCTGCGGCTGACTGCCCGCGCGGCTCCGCCGACTGCGCGCAGGCAGTGAGCAGTAGCGCGCTGGACAGCAACGCGACGGTAAGCGATCGATAGGTCCGGCGGACGACCGGCTTGGCCATTTGCGGTGCACCTCCCTTGTACGTGAGGGACCATACGGCCGCCGGCACCCGACTCTCGACCTCGCTGACTTATGTCTGGCTTAATTACAGAAACCGCACGAAGGTCGACGCCGAAACAGCGAGTGGGGGTGAAATAAGTGTCACTGATCGGGTCGCCCAAAAACCGTAATGCCGGGCCCCTGGAGCGAGTCGGCCTCAGCGGGCGGCCTGGAAGGCCCGACCCACGGCCGTGGCCTGAGTGCCGGTACGGAACAACCCGGACCGATCCCGATCGGTGGCCGGCAGACCGAACCAGGCGTAACGCTGCACGTACGGCAGCCCGGCCAGCATCTTCGTCGCCGCGCTCAGGAACGCCGCCTGCTGCGCCTGCGACGGAAAGTGCTGACCCCCACCGTCGAACCGGATCAACGCGAACTCGGTCAACCAGATCGGCTTGCCGTACCGCTGATGCACCGCCTCCACGTACCGCCGCAACTGATCCACCGCATTCGCCGTGGTGAAGTCGGCACCGAACCAGTGCAGCGTGACGAAGTCCACCCGGTAACCCCGCGCCTCGGCACCGGCCATGAAGCGGTCCAGCCAACCACCCGCGTCCGCACCACCCCAGGCCACCGCCGGGCTCCCCAACGTGCTGCCCGTGGCCATCAACCGCGGCCACAACTCCAACGCCCGCTCGACACTCATGTCGGCCTGCTCCGCCATGTCCGGCTCGTTGAAGGTCAGCAGGTGCCTCCCGGCCGACTTCGCCCGCGCCAGTTCGGCCGGCGTCACGTTCTCCTCGGCGCGGATCATCGGCACGAAGCTGGCACCACGGGGTGCCGTGATGCCCGGATGCTGCGTGCCCCAGGTGTAGAACCACCCCGCCCCCGAGTTCGCCAACGCCTCACCCGCACCCTCGAAGTTCCACACCCCCACCCCCTTACGGGCCGACGACGTCACGGTCACCGGTGGCTTCTGAGAGGTGACCCGGGGGCTTGGGGACGGGCTCTCCGTAGCGACGGATGGAGCCGGGGAGGCCGAAAGGGTGGTTGGTGCCGGCGGTGGCGCCGCGAATGAGGGCGGCGCTTCGTCCGGCCGGGTGACCACCACGGCGGCGGAGCCGATCACCAGCGCCAACACCCCGGCCGCGATCGACCCGACGAGCCCGCGAGGGGCGCTCGTGACCAGGTCGGCCAGCCTCGTTCCGGCCTCGCCGGCGGGTGGTGTCGCCGGGTGCTCGTACCCGCCGGGAAGGACGGACTGGTGACCGCCGGCATCGGGCGTGGCAGGCGCGAGGGGATGATGCGCGGCGACACCCGTGGTGGGCATGGCTGCGGCCGGCAGCTCGGCACCGAGACCGGGCGGCAGCGGCAGCAGCGGCAGGCCGGCGAGCAGCCGGTCGATCGGTACGAGGACGCCACTCGCCCGCCCACAGGACGCGCAGGTACGGACATGCCGAGCCAGGCGCTTGCGCCACAGCGGTGTCGGGACGCCGTTCCATCCTTCGGTCACCACCCGCAGGTCGGAGCAGCCCGGTTGCGCCCGCAGCGCACGTACCACCAGGCGGGCAGCCTGCAACTGCTCCTTCATCCGGTGCACCCGCACGGCCACGTGCCCGACTGGCAGGCCGAGAGCCTCGGCCAGGTCCGCCCTGGTCAGGTCACCGGTCTCCTCCAGCCACCAGAGCGCCAACAGTTCTTGGTCGCCTTCGTCCAGCCACCGGGTCGCCTCGGCGACTTCCCGCCGCTGGTCGGTCAGGCCGAGCCGGAGGATGGTCAGCCCGGCGAAGTCGGCCCGGGGGTCGGCAAGGTTCTCGGCGGCGTCCAGTTCGGCGAGACGATTCAGTGCGAAGCGGCGGCGCTGCTCCCAGTCCCGCACCTGCCGGACGGTGATCGCCACGAGCCATGACCGGAACGCCGCCGGGTCGTGCAGGTCGGACAGGTGACGCACCACCCGTACCAGGGTCTCCTGCACCACGTCGTCCACGTCGGCGTCACCACGTAGGGCCCGGCCCACGATGTTGTAGACGAGGGGAAGCGAGGCCGCCACGACCTCGTCGAGCGCACGCCGATCTCCGCCCCGCGCGGCGATCACCAGCCCGACGTCGAGCAGCTCCCGACCCATTGCCGACATGTCAATTCCCCCAAGCGCGTCCGGCCACCGTGCGGGCATGGCCCCTGTATCGGAGACCCTGAGCCGTCGGTCGGATTACCGCATTGTGCGGCCATGACCTGGATCACTCGCAGGCAACCCGGGGATCCGGGTGCAGCGGGTCGGTCAGTTCGGGCGCAGGGTCCAGATGACGGTCATCTCCGAGGTCGGCTTGCCCTCCTCGGTGACGATCTCCACGCGTACCGGAAATTCGGGTCGCTCGCCGGCCTCAAGCTCCGCGACCACCTCCGCCGACGGGCGGCCGAGCCGCGCCGTCGCCCGCACCGGACCCAGAGCGAGTTTGCGGTACGCGATCTCCGCCCGCACCGCCAGCGGCGTGGCCCGGTCGAGCAGGTGACCGAACGCGGCGAGCACCACCGCACCGGAGGCCGTCTCCCCGAGGGTGAACATCGCCCCGGCGTGCGGGCCACCGACGTGGTTGTGGGTGGCCGGCGAGTCGGGCAGCCGGACCACCGCCCGGACCGAGCCCCCCGCCTCCGGGGCCACCTCGACGAATTCGAAGCCGAGCGTACGGGCGAAGGGCACCGCCTCAAGCATGCCGGCCGCCACCTGCCGCGAGTCGATAGTCATGCCGTTAAGCTACCCGCCAGTATCCGTCAGGCAAGGCGCGACTCAAGGTCGAGTACGGCCGCAACGAGATCGGCCTGTCGATCTACCTCTCCGGACTCTTCTACGAGGCAACCCGCGACCTCTACCGCCTCAACCCCCACGACGGCCCCACCCCACGGGAGCTGTTCACCCGTTTCGTCGCGTGGTCCCCCTACCGCCGCCCTCTTGCCCCACCGCGCTGATCATGCAGTTGTGGCACTCGACAAAAGGGTACTTCTGCCGCACATCAGGTGCCACAACTGCATGATCGACAGAGTGGGGGTGGGGTGGGGTGGGTTAGCGCCAGCCGACGTCGATGCGGTCGCCGCGCTCGTCGAAGAAGTGCAGGGCGTCCATGCGTACCTGGACCGTGAGCGGGTGGCCGGCGGTGACGGCGGGGTACGGGGCGAGCCGGACCGCGAGTTCGGCCGGGCGACGGTGGTGCCGGCCCGGGTCGTGCAGCACGCTGGTGCGGCTGCCGCTGGCCCCTGGCGCCGTCGGCTCGTTGGCCCGGCCGGTGATCCGCTGCATCACCTGGCCGAACCGGCGCAGGCCGCGCTGACCGGGCGGCGCGTCCGCGTCGGCCGGTGCGCCGATGTCGTCCACCATGATGGCGGTCGCACCGATGTCGAGGAAGGCGAGCGACTCGTGACCGTGGTGCTCCAGGTAGCGGATGCGGCCCTGGAGCACGTCGCCGGCAGTGTCCGGGGCGACCGGGGTGAGCGCCTCGGCCCGCATCCCGACCACGATCCGCTCGCCGTGGTAGTGCGCCACGGCCCGGCTGCGGATGTCCTTCCAGGGCAGGTAGAGCGCCTGTTCACCGAGGGTGAGCGTGACGTAGCGGTCGAGGTGAACGTAGACCGACGCCTCCAGCAGGTTCATCCGGGGACTGCCCAGGAACGCGGCCACGTAGAGGGTCGCCGGCCGGCCGTACACCTGGGTCGGGGTGCCGACGTCCTGGAGTACGCCCTTGCGCATGATGGCGACCCGGTCGGCCATGGTCAGCGCCTCGGCCTGGTCGTGCGTCACGTAGATGGTGGTGACCCCCAGCTCGCGGGTCAGACCGGAGATCTCTGCCCGCAGTTCCGCGCGCAGGCCGCTGTCCAGGTTGGATAGGGGCTCGTCCATCAGGAACAGCCCCGGCCGGCGGACGATCGCGCGACCCATGGCGACCCGCTGCCGCTGTCCACCGGAGAGCTGGCCGGGGCGCCGGGCCAGCACGTCACCGATGCCGAGGGCGCTGGCCACGTCGGTGACCCGCTCGCCGCGCGGGGTCGGCTCGACCCCGGCGAGCTTGAGCGGGAAGGCGATGTTGTCGTTGACGCTCATGTGCGGGTAGAGCGCGAAGTCCTGGAAGACCATCGCGATCTTGCGCTCCCGGGGCGGCAGGTCGTTCGCCAGTTCCCCGTTGAGCATCACCGCGCCGGAGGTCGGGTCCTCCAGGCCCGCGACCATCCGCAGCACCGTCGACTTGCCGCAACCCGACGGCCCGAGCAGCACCATGAACTCACCGTCGTTCACGTCCAGATTGATGCTGTCGACCGCGACCGTGCCGTCGCGGAAGACCTTTGTGACGTCCTTGAGTACGACGGTGGTCACCGTCTCCTCCCCACCTCGTCCACAAAATCCCGAATGACCGTGACAAGGATCATGCGGATGGCACATCGGGTAAACGTGCCATGTTTGAATCGTGACAGACCTATTACGTTCCATCGATTAGCAGCGATTGCGCGGAACTTCCAAAATCAGACCGGGTTCTCGCCGAGGAACACCCGGCGTACCACCCGCTCGGCGGCCCGCCCGTCCTCCAGGGCGCAGAACCGCTCCCGGAAGCGCGCCCGGGCCCGCTCGCCGTCGGGCGACCGCAGCGCACCCGAGCGGAACACGTCGAGCAGTTCGGGGAAGGTCCGGGCCACCGGGCCGGGCGGCTCGGCGACGATGTCCAGGTAGACGCCCCGGGTCAGCCGGTAGGCGTCCCAGTCCGGCGCGTAGATGACGATCGGCCGGTCCAGGACCGCGTAGTCGAACATCGCCGACGAGTAGTCGGTGACCAGCACGTCGGCGGCGAGGTACAGATCCTCGATCCGGGGATGGGTGCTGACGTCCAGGAGGCGACCACGGGCGGCCGGCGGTGGCAACCGCCGGTCCCGGTCATGGAAGTAGTGGCTGCGCATCAGCAGCAGGCCGGCGGGGCCGAGCGCGTCCAGGAAGCGCTCCGGGTCGAACGGCGGCCGGTACCGGGGCAGATACTCCCGATGGGTCGGCGCGTACAGCACGACCTGCTCGCCGAGGCCGGCGTCGAACTCCGCGCGCAGCCGCAGCACCTCGTCGGGGGTTGCGGTGACCAGCCGGTCGTTGCGCGGGTACCCCACCTCCAGAGTGGCGTACCCGGCCGGATAGGCGCGTTCCCACATCTGGGTGGAGAAGCTGTTCGAGGTGATGCTGTAGTCCCACCGGTCCACCCGGCGCAGCAGCCCGGCGAAGTCCATCCCGCCCGCGCCCAGCGGGTAGCGCTGCTGGTCCAGCCCCATCACCTTGACCGGGGTGCCGTGGTGGGTCTGCACGTGCACCGTGCCCGGCCGCTTACCCACCGAGTCCGGGAAGTTGACGTTGTTGATCAGCCATCGGGCCCGGGCCAGTACCCGGTGGTACGCGGGGGTGCCCGCGACCACGTACTCGACCCCCTCCGGCAGGGTGTCCACCCGGTCCCGTCGGACGATCCACACCCCTCGGACCTGCGGTGCCAGCCGGCGGGCCGCTTCGTAGATCGCGGCGGGATTGCAGGTGTAGCCGCGGTACCAGTACGCGGCGTAGACGGCCAGATTCATCTCCACCGGCCGACGCCGCTCGGCCCGCTGGTACTGGCGCAGCACCGCGTCACGGGCCAGCCGCACCCCGACCCGGGCCGGTGGCAGCACCCGACGGCGGGTCCGGCCGGCAACCCGGCGAACGGTCTCCCCCGCCCGGCTCGCGGTCCGCAACGCGCTGAACGTACGCCACCGACCGGCCGCCACCAGCCGGTGCTTGAGCCCGGCCACCCCACCCGGCACCCGGTGCCCGTCGGGCGGCCGGAACCGGGCGTGCTCGATGGCGACCCGGGCGAAGAAGGTCGGTCGCAGCTCGGGTCCGATCCGGTCGCCGTTACCGAGCACCACCAGGTAGTGCCACATCATCCGCTCGAAGATCACCGGCCGCAGTTCCGCCGCGCCGAGCCGGTCCAGTTCCCGAAACACCCGGTGCCACTGCTCGAACACGTCGAAGTGGCGTTCGCCGCGGGTCCTCGTGATCGCCCCTGCCCGCCGCTGCCGGTAGTTCACGCAGACCAGGTCCAGCACGCCGATCCGGTCGGCGGCCAGCAGCGCCGGATAGCTGAACGAGACGTCCTCGTACCAGCCGGGTGCGAAGCGCAGCCCCACGTCGGCCAGGAACTGCCGGCGGACCAGCCGATTCCACGCGGTGTGCAGCAGTCGCACCGTCTCCGGCCGCTCGACCAGCCGGAACGTCACCGGCCCGGGCGGCACGGGAAAGACCTCCGCCATCGCGCTGCGGGTCACCGTGTCGTCCCAGTGCGCGCGTACGTGGTCGACGAGCAGCACGTCCGGCCGGGTCTCGCGCAGTCGGGCAGCCACCTCGACCAGGCAGTCCGCCGTCAGCCAGTCGTCGCCGTCGACGAACCAGACGTACTCGCCGACGGCCCGGTCCAGCCCGACATTGCGCGCCGGGCCGAGCCCGACGTTGCGGTCCAGGCGTACGGCGGTCACCCGGTCGTCGCGGTCGGCGTACTCGGCGAGGATGTCACCACTGCCGTCGGGGGAGCAGTCGTCCACCCCGATCACCTCGATGTCGGCGACCGGTTGGGCGAGGATCGAGTCCAGGCATTCCCGCAGGTAGCCCTGCACCCGGAAGGCCGGGACGACGAAGCTGATCACCGTCATCGTCCCGGCTCCTCCTCAGCGCGTCGCGCGACCTCCCGCACCCGCCGGCACCCGGGCGGGGCGTACCGGCCGGACCACCCAGGCCAGCACCACGCTCGCCACGAACAGCACCAACAGGTAGATACCGAGTGTAGCCAGACCAATACTCACGATTCCGGCGATCGCCGCCAGGGCCAGCAGCGCCGAACGCCCCTCCCAGCCGAGCGTGGCGGCGTGCAGCGGCGGTGCGGGCTGCCGCTTCTCCAGCCGGGCGACCAGGTCGTAGTGGTGCAGGGTGAGCACGAAGACGTACCCGAAGATCAGCCAGAGAGGCGCACCACCGATCAGCCCGACCGCGATGGCGAACAGGAACTCGGCCGCCCGCAGCGCGGCCGGCACCAGCCAGTCCAGCGGCCCGTTGTGCGCCGCCCGCGCCCCGGCCGCACCGAGCAGCAGCACCGCCAGCACCACCGGCACCGCGACCGACAGCACCGCCGGCAGCGCCGTCCACCGCCACCAGTCCACCGAATCGATCTCACCGGCCACGTCGGCGGCACCGAGCAGCTCCACCACCGGTGCCGGTAGCCGGAAAATCGACCCGGCCAGCAACAGGACCGCCGCGCCGAGTGCGGCAATGACCGCGAGCACCAGCGGGCCCGGCCGTCGCAGCGTGGGTAGCCGGGTGGCCAGCGGGCCGTCGTCGCGGTGCAGGGTCGCGTCGAGCGTGTCCAGCACCGGCACCCACATCCAGCGGGCGCGCAGGGTACGCAGCGCGCCGGTGTACGCGAACGCCAGCGAACCCCAGGTCAGCACGGCGAACAGGGCGATCCGCTGGTCGAAGAGCGCCACCGCCAGCGAGATCAACGCCCACCGCTCCCCGATCGGAAAGACCACGGTGCGCTTGAGCCAGTACGACACCGAGCCGGCGTCGGCCTGCACCCGGGTCGACGCCGCGTTCAACCGGTCACCGATGCCGCCGCCACCAGCGCCGACGTTCTTCGGCCGGCGTGCCGCCTCGTCGTGCAGCACGCCGTACCACGCGTCGGTCATGTGCCGCACGGTCTGCATCGTCATCGCGGCGATGGCGAGAGCCCAGCCGTACCGGAACCCGGCCTGGGTCGCGCCGAGACCGAGCCCGGCGTAGACGAGGTACTCCTTCGCCCGGTCGGCCATGGTGTCCAGCCAGCCGCCCCAGGCGCTGAAGTTGCGGGTGTAGCGGGCCAACTGGCCGTCCACGCAGTCCAGCACGAACCCGAGGTAGAGCAGCACCGCCCCGACCACGAGCAGCGGCCGGCCACCGGCGGCGAACAGCGCCGCCGCAGCCGCCGCGAAGGCCACCGACACCATGGTCACCGCTGTCGGGCTCAACCCCAGCCGGGCGCAGACCTTGGTGACGTACGGCGACCAGGTGCTGACGAAGTAGGTGGTGAAGAAGTCGTCCTTCTCCTTCACCGACAGCCGCAGCTCGGCCCGGTCCTCGTCGACCGCGGCCACCGCCGCCTCCGCACGGGCCAGCCCCGCGGCCTCGTCGACCCGATGCGCGACGAGCAGGCGTACCCGGTGCGCGAAGACCAGCGCGCCCTGCCCGGTGAGGGCGGCGAAGAGTTGATCAACGACGGGCCCCGCCGCCGTATCCGCGGGGGCGGCCGGCTCGGCCGGTTCGACCGGTCCCGCACCCTCGACCGGTCCGGCCGACTCGAACAGCTCGACCGCGACGGCCCCGGCCGGCAGCCGACCGGCGGCGACCGCACGGGCGGCGGCCACCAGCTCCGGTACGTCCTCCCGGCCGACCCGGACCGCACCGCCGAAGATGCCAGTGGCCGCATCCCCCGCCAACTGTTCGGGGTGGCCCGCGTCGATCACCTGGCCGCGCTCCTCGCGCAACACTGTCCGTCCGTCGCTGGGCGGATCGGTCAGCACCAACGCCACGGTCGGCCCGACCGGGCTGGTCAGCAGGTGCCGCAGGACGGCCGTGTGAGCAACCAGGTCGGCCCCGCTGATCACCACCGGGCCATTCGCCGAGCCGGCCAGTTCGGCCAGCTCGGCCAGGTCCGTGGCCACCCGCACCTCGGCCGCGCCGGCCTGGCGCCACTGGGTGGCCAGCCGTTCGCCCATCGTCTCGCCGGTACCCGTCGGCAGGCCCGCGGCCGGTGACCCGGCGGCGAGCACGATCGCGAGGGTCACCGGGGAACCGCGTCGTGGTACGCGGCCAGCGCCTCGGCGATCGTTCCGTCGACGCTCAGCCGACCCGCGTCGAGGTAGAGCCCCCGACGGCAGAACCGGGTCAGATCCTTTTCGTTGTGTGACACCAGCACCAGAGTGCGCCCCTCCCCGAGCAGCCGATCGATGGTCGTGTAGCACTTTTCCCGGAACTCGGCGTCGCCGACCGCCGTCACCTCGTCCATCAGCAGGATCGGGTGCGGCAGGTGCGAGATGATCGCGAAGCCGAGCCGCACCTTCATGCCGGACGAGTAGTGGCGTACCGACGTGTCGATGGCCCGTTCCACCTGCTCACCGGCGAACGAGACGATGTCGTCGAAGTGCCGTTTCAGGTATCCCGACGAGAACCCGTGCAGGCCGCCCACCAGGTACAGATTCTCCCGCCCGGTCAGGTCGTTGGAGAAGCCGGCGGAGAGTTCGAGCAACGGCGCGACGTCGCCGGAGACCCGGATCCGCCCCTCGTCGGGGATCAGCACCCCGGCGATCAGCCGTAGCAGGGTGCTCTTGCCGGTGCCGTTGCGGCCGATCACCCCGACGGTCTCCCCCGGCGCGATCGCGAAGGAGACGTCGCGCAGCGGCCAGAACCGGCCGTCGGAGGCACCCCGCGTACCCCGGTGGATGAACAGCTCCCGCAGCCGCAACTGCCGGCGGCGGTTGCGGACGAACCGGATGCCGAGGCCCTCCGCCTCGATGATCGTCTCACTCATCAGAGTTCCTTCAGCACGGCGGGTTCAAGCCGGCGGAAGGCCCACCAGCCGGCCACGAGCAGCAGCACGCTGATGCCAACGGTGGTGGCGAGCAGTCGGGCACCCGGGAACTCGTCCGGGTACCACACCGCGTGGTGCAGCTGGAAGATGCCGACCAGTGGGTTGAGTTCGTAGATCACCCGAACCCAGCTCGGCAGGCCGGAGTCGTGCACCAGGCTCAGCGGGTAGATGATCGGTGTGGCGTAGAAGAGCACCCGGACGACCAGCCGCATGAACCGCTCCACGTCGCGCATCAGCACGTTGAACGCCGACAGCAGCAACGCCAGCCCGATCAACAGGGTCGCCTGCACCAGCACCGCGAGCGGCAGGGCGAGCAGCGACCAGCCCGGTTCGATCCGGCCCTGCGCCGCGTACCAGACCGCGATGCCGGCGAGGATCGGCAGACCGGCGGCGTACTCGGCGAAGCGGCCGGCGACCCGGCCGATCGGGAAGACCTGCCGCGGCACGTTCATCGTGGTGATCAACCGGGCCTGACCGGTGAGCGCGTGGGTGGCCTCGCTCAGCGCCGAACTGGTCCACATCCAGGCGAAGATCCCGGTGATCAGGAACAGCGGGTAGGACCCGGCGGCCTCGCCGAGATACCGGTTGGTGTCGCGGGAGTAGAGCAGGCCGAAAACGAACCAGTAGATCGCGCCCATGCCCAGCGGCTCGATCAACGACCAGAGGTAGCCCAGCACCGACTGCTGGTACTTCACCGCCAGGTCGCGCCGGACCAGGATGCGCAGCGAGTTGCGGTGCGACCACAACGCCCCGACGCCAGAGGTCACCGCCGTCTCCCGCCTGCTGAGAGCCTCGGCCAGGACCCGCCTCGCCGCCACCGCCCTACTGCCGGCCGCTCCAAACGGACGACAGGTTAGCAGCCGGTGAACGCCGCCCCACGAACGCTCAGCACTCGATCACGTTGACGGCCAGGCCACCGCGCGCCGTCTCCTTGTACTTGACCTTCATGTCGGCGCCGGTCTCCCGCATGGTCTTGATGACCTTGTCGAGCGAGACGGCGTGCACGCCATCGCCGCGCAGCGCCAGCCGGGCGGCGGTGATCGCCTTGATGCTAGCCACCGCGTTGCGTTCGATGCACGGGATCTGCACCAGGCCACCCACCGGGTCGCAGGTCAGCCCCAGGTTGTGCTCCATGCCGATCTCGGCCGCGTTCTCCACCTGGGCCGGCGTGCCGCCCAGCGCCTCGGCCAGCCCGGCGGCGGCCATCGAACAGGCCGAACCGACCTCGCCCTGGCAACCCACCTCCGCGCCGGAGATCGACGCGTTCTCCTTGAACAGCACCCCGATGGCGCCGGCCGCCAGCAGGAACCGCACCACTCCCTCCTCGGAGGCGCCCGACACGAACCGGGTGTAGTAGTGCAGTACCGCCGGGATGATCCCGGCTGCCCCGTTGGTCGGCGCGGTCACCACCCGGCCGCCGGCCGCGTTCTCCTCGTTGACGGCTAACGCGAACAGCGTCACCCAGTCCATCACGTGCAGCGGATCCCCACCGGGGCCCGCCACCGGCCCGGCCAGCGTCCCACCGGTCAGCGCCGTACCGGCGGGCGCAGCTACGGTCGGCGCGGCAGCGTCGGCCTCCAGACTGCGCCGCAGTTCGGCGGCGCGGCGGCGCACCTTGAGACCGCCGGGCAGGGTGCCGTCGCGGGTGCAACCGCGCTCGACACAGTCCCGCATGACCCGCCAGATGTCGAGCAACCCGGATCGGACGTCCGCCTCGGCACGCCGGGACACCTCGTTGGCGAGCATGACCTCACTGATGGACAGCCCGGTCGTGGCGGTCACGTCGAGCAGTTGCGCGCCGGTGAGGAACGGGTACCGGACCCGGGTGCTGTCCGGCTTGATGCGGTCCGCCCCGGCCGCGGCCTCGTCCACCACGAACCCGCCGCCCACCGAGTAGTAGGTACGCGTGCGCACCTCCGCCCCGCCCGCGTCGTACGCCGAAAAGATCATCCCGTTCGGGTGGTACGGCAACGACCGGCGGCGGTGCAGCGTCAGGTCCCGCTCGGGGTCAAAGTCGATCTCGTGGGTGCCGAGCAGGGACAGCCGGTGCTCCGCCCGGATCCGGCTCACCCGCGCCTCGACGCCGTCCGTGTCGACCGCCTCGGGAGCCTCGCCGGCCAGGCCGAGCAGTACCGCCCGGTCGCTGCCGTGCCCGTGCCCGGTGGCGCCGAGGGAGCCGAACAACTCGGCCCGCAACCGGGCGGTGCCGGTGAGCAGACCGTCGGCCCTGAGTCCGGCGACGAAGGTACGCGCCGCCCGCATCGGCCCCACCGTGTGCGAACTGGATGGCCCGATACCCACATTGAACAGGTCGAACACGCTGATCATGGCTGTGCCTTCTCGCCGCCGCCGGGGTCACCGGTCAGCGGCCGGTCATGGTCGGCTCCGTGCTGCGAAGCCGGCCCGGTCGTGGCCGGTCTCCGGTACGGTCCGGCCCTGGTTACGCCCGGGTGCGGGCGTCCGACCGGCGAGCCTACTACCCGATCAGCGGCCGTGACCGACCTGCGCTGTCGAGCCTGACGGCGCAGACAATCACACCCGGGATAGCGCAGACGGTTCAACGACGGCCACCGCCGAAGAACCCTGCTTTCCCTCGGCGTCGTAGTTGCCCTGATTCCGGCCGGTAGGCGTCGTCCGTAACCCACGCGGGTAAGCACCTACGGGTCAGCGCGGTGGCGTTCCTCCTCGCGACCGAGGGCAGGGCAGCCATCCGTTCCTAGCGTTGATTCCAGCAGCGGTGAACGCCGCAGAGGGGAAGTATCGACAATGAGTCGCAAACTGGTCCGCCCCCGCGAGGGGCGCATGTTCGCCGGTGTCTGCGCCGGCCTGGCGCGGCGGTTCGGCACGTCGGCCGGCCTGATCCGGCTGCTGTTCCTGCTGTCGCTCCTGCTGCCGGGCACCCAGGTGATCGTCTACCTCGCGCTCTGGATCATCATGCCCAACGAAGACCGCCACCTAGCCACCGGCCACTAGCCCACCCCCACGCGCAACTCCCCACCGCCAGCGGCGCGTCGTGCCGGGTGTGGGGGGGGGGGGGGGGGGGGGGGGGGGGCGCGGCGCCCGGGGTGGCGGGCGGGCGGC
>NZ_JBXUOW010000038.1:0-54215 GCF_057196645.1 Micromonospora sp. ATLC16 | reverse complement strand
GGGCTAGCGGCGCCGCCGGATCGGCGACCGCGGTTCGCAGCTCCGCCACCAACGCGGGCAGCGTGAGCGCCCGGGGCGGCCGGCTCAACGGCAGCCGACGCGGCGCGGCGTGCCCGGCCTCGGTGGCATACGTCGGTTCGTCATCGTCCGGGACGCCCTCCGCCGGAGTGCCGGCGGGAAGCGGTTCGTTCGGCGGCGGGGGCGGCGGATCGGCGGCGCCGCCCGGGCCGTCGGTGGAGCCCAGCTCGTAGAGGAACCGGCTGGGTTGCTCCTCGTGGTCGTCGCCGCCCACCGACGCGGAGGCGACCGCGCTGACCAGCAGCCGCCGCCGAGCACGGGTCACCGCGACGTGGAACAGCCGCCGCTCCTCGTCGAGCAGCGCCGAGGTCTGCCCGACCACGACGGCCACCGCGGCAGCACCATCCCCTCGGCCGGCCAGCACGTCGACCAGGCGCTCCGAGCCGAGCAGGCTGCCGCGCAGTCGCAGGTCCGGCCAGACGCCCTCCTGCACCCCGGCCACCGCGACCAGGTCCCACTCGAGTCCTTTGGCCGCGTGCGCGGTGAGCAACCGTACGGCGTCGCCCCGGTCTGCCGTCGGTGCGAGCGTGTCGGCCGGCAGCTCCTGACCGAGCACGTGATCGAGGAAGACCTCGGTACGCGCGCCCGGCAGCCGATCGGTGAACCGGGCGGCGGCGTCGAAGAGGACCAGCACGGCGTCCAGGTCACGGTCGGCCGCCTCGGCCCGGCGACGCCGCGCGAGATCGCCCTCGCCGGCCACGGTCGGGCCTCGGGTCAGCGCGGCCGACCACAGCTCGGCCAGCCCACTGGCCCGCCAGACCGCCCAGAGAACCTCCTCGGCGGTGGCGGCCGGCCGGTCGGCCGCCTCCCGGGCGACGGCCAGCAATCCGGCCACCGTCTGCGCCGGCTCGGCCCACCGCCGTTCGACTCCGGCCAGCTCGGCCGGTTCGCGGAGCGCCTCGATGATCAGCTCTCCGGAGGGTCGGCGGTCGCCCCGGGCCAGGGCGAGGGCACGCAGACCCTGACGCAGCCGTCGCTCCGCCAGCGGGTCGGCGCGACCGAACGGCGAGTGCAGCAGCGCGACCGCGGCCTCCTCGTCGAGTCGCTCCGGCTCCAGGCCGCAGCGCAACAGGAGCAGCAGCGGCGCGACCGCCGGTTGCAGGTGCAGCGGAAGATCCTCACCGTGCACCACGGTCGGCACGCCGGCCGCGTGCAGCGCCCGACGCAGCCCGGGCAGCTGCCGGGCGGTGGAGCGGACCAGCACCGCCATCCGCGCCCACGGCACGCCGTCGAGCAGGTGCGCCTCCCGCAACGCGTGCGCCAACCACGCCGCCTCACTCGTGGTGGAGGAGAACGTGCGTACCTCCACCGTCCCCGGCGGAGCATCCGGCAGCGGTCGTAGCTGCCGGTGTGCGGCCGGTCCGCGCAGCCGTCGGGCCAGCCGGGTCGTGGCGGCCAGCAGCCGCTCGCCCGCGCGGTAGCTGGTGGTCAGCAGCACCTGTGCGGCCGGTGCGCCCGAGGCGGTGCGGAACCGGTGCGGGAAACTCGTCACGCCGCCCGGGTCGGACCCTCGGAACGCGTACGTGGACGAGTCGGGATCGGCGAAGGCGACCAGGGGAAGACCGCCGCCGGCCACCGTGTCCAGCAGCTCCAGCTGCGCGGGATCGGTGTCGGCCAGCTCGTCGACGTAGACGTACGCCAGCCGGCGCCGCTCGGCGGCGAGCAGCTCCGGATCGTCGCGCAGCATCCCGGTGGCAGCCCGGACCAGCTCCGCCGGGTCGTAGGCGACCGAGCCTCGGTTGGCCACGTCACGCAGGGCCAGCACGGCCACGTACTGCCGGAGGAACCGGGCGGCGGCCGGCCAGTCGGCGCGGCCGAGCCGCTCACCGAGCCGGGCCAGCTCGACCGGGCCCACCCCCCGCTCGGCGGCACGCATCAGCAGGTCGCGCAGTTGAGCGGCGAACGCCCGGGTACGCAGCGCCGGCCGCAGGTCCGCCGGCCAACCGACCTGGTCGTCGTCGGGCTCCGCGTCGGGCTCCGCACCGACGACGTCGAGCAGCTCGCGAATGATCAGATCCTGCTCCGGGCCGGTGAGCAGCCGGGGCGACGGTTCGCCGCGCTCGGCGGCGGCCCGCCGCAGCAGACCGAAGGCGTACGCGGGAAAGGTGCGCACCAGCGGCTCGCGCAGCACCCGCTGCCCGGTCGCGGCGATCCGCGCCTCGATCCGGTGCCGCAGATCGGCGGCACCACGTCGGCTGAAGGTGAGCACCAGGATCCGCTCCGGGTCGACTCCCTCGGTCACCCGGGCGGTGACCGCCTCGACGAGGGTCCGGGTCTTACCCGTGCCCGGCCCGCCCACCACGAGCATCGGACCGGCGGTGTGCGCGACGACCTCCGCCTGCCGCGGATCGACCTGCCCCGGCCCGACACGACCGGTCGCGGCCCGATCCGGGACCGCGTGATCCGGGGCAGCCCGGTCCGGTCCGGCGTGGCCAGGTCCAACCTGGTCGGGCGCAACCCGACTAGGCCGAGCCTGCGGATGAGCGGCGTCCGAGGGCGGGGCGACGGACGGGCCGCTCCCCTCGGTCGGCCCGGCGGGCCGACGCACCAACCGGTACGCCTGCATCCCGCCATCCCATCACGGCCCTGCGACACCGCCCGACCCGCCACACCTGCTCCGGTCGGTGTTCGGCGCTCGGGGTGCGGCAAGGTGGGGCTTTCGCCCGGCGGGAAGACCCGGTCGCCGCGTCCCGAAGCCGATCAGCCGCCAGGTCAGCCGGGGGCAGCGGGGTCGCCCAGCGGGGCGGCGGGCCTGCCAGCGGGCGCCGCCACGGCCCAGGCGGTCAGGTGAGGTGGGATTCGATCAGGTCCAGCGCACCGGGGACGGTGTCGACCGACCGCAGGAGGTCGAAGCCGGCGGGCTTGAGGAAGCTCTGGTCGGTCAGGTTCCGCAGCCACTCCAGCAGCGGGTCGTAGAAGCCGTCGGTGTCGACCAGCACCATCGGCTTGTGGTGCAGGGCGAGCGTCGCGGTGGTCCAGACCTCGAAGAGTTCGTCGAGCGTGCCGAGCCCGCCGGGCAGGGTCAGGAAGGCGTCCGACTTCTCGAGCATCAGAATCTTCCGACTGGCCATCGAGTCGGTGACCAGCAGTTCGTCGGAGGCGAGGTCGGCGACCTCCAGGTCGACCAGCGCCTGCGGGATCACGCCGACCGTACGACCTCCCGCGGCGCGTGCGCCGTTGACCAGCGCACCCATCATCCCGACGCAGCCCCCGCCGCTGACCAGCGTGTGCCCGCGCCGGGCGATTTCCGCACCGGTGTCGGCCGCCAGGTCCAACCAACGCTTGTCGAGTGTCCGGGAGGAGGCGCAGAAGACGCAGATCGCGGCCATCGGTCAGCGCCCCGCAGGGTCGTCGGTCGAACCGTCCGCCGTGGCGCGCCCGTTGACGGTGGCCGCCTCGTCGGCGGCGGCCTGCTGGTCGGCGGCGGCGCGGGCGACGGCTTCCTCGCGTACGGTCTCCTGCTCGGCGCTGAGGGCGGCCTCGGCCTCCACGATGTGCCGCACCGCCGCCGCGACATCGTCGGTGACGCAGATCAGCTCCAGATCGACCGGGCCGATCTTGCCTTCGGCGGCCATCGTGTCACGCAGCCAGTCGAGCAGCCCCTGCCAGTAGTCCGCGCCCATCAGCACCACCGGAAACCGGGTGACCTTCCCGGTCTGCACCAGGGTGAGCGCCTCGAAGAGTTCGTCCATGGTGCCGAACCCACCGGGCAGCACCACGAACGCCTGGGCGTACTTGACGAACATGGTCTTGCGGGCGAAGAAGTAGCGGAAGTCGATGGCCAGGTCGACCCACTCGTTGATGCCCTGCTCGAAGGGGAGTTCGATGCCGAGGCCGACGGAGTGGCCGCCGGCCTCGCTGGCCCCCCGGTTGACCGCCTCCATCACGCCCGGGCCGCCGCCGGTGATCACCGCGTAGCCGGCCCGGGCCAGCGCCGCGCCCAGCGCCTCGGCGAGCTGACACTCGGGGCTGTCCGGTTTGCTGCGCGCCGACCCGAAGACGCTGACCGCCGGCGGCAGGTCGGCGAGGGTGTCGAAGCCCTCCACGAACTCGGAGAGGATGCGCAGCGCCCGCCAGGCATCCTTCGTCTTCCAGTCGGCCCGCGCCCGGGAGTCCAGCAGGTGTTGATCTGCGGTACTATTGGTGATTGATTGGCGACGGAGTGTCACGGCGCCGCGATGCCGCTCCTGTTCTCGTTCGCGCCGGTTGCTCTGGTTCATGGAAGCAACCGTAGTGGAGTCCGGCCGGATAACCCGGCAAACACTTTGTGATCATGTGCAACCAAATCGCTTTCCCGTACGTCTTACTATTCACATACCGGGTATGCCCCGGCGCGCAGGCTTCGGGGGAGGAGACAGCGTGATCAGCAACAACGAACGGATCCGGATCCGCCGCCAGATGCAGCGGCGCATCCGCGACGTGGTGGCCGAGCGCCGCCGCACCCGCCTGCTCGACAAGCCACCCGAGCCGCCGGCCGATCCGGCTGCCGAGTCCCACCTGAGCGCCGTCTGACGTCCGAGCACCCACCCCCTCGCGAGGCCGACGCCGGGACGATCAGGCGGCAAGCCAGCGATGCAGCGTCGCCGCACCGTCGCGGATCTTGCTGATCTCGACGTGCTCGTCGGGGTGGTGGGCCAGGTTCGGATCACCCGGGCCGAAGTTGAGCGCCGGAATCCCCATCGCCGCGAACCGGGCCACGTCGGTCCAACCCAGCTTGCCGATGGGTGCGGCACCCACCGCCGCCACAAATTCCCGGGCGGGGGCGGCCTCCAGTCCGGGCAGCGCGCCGGCCGCACAGTCGGTCACGGTCAGCTCGTAGTCCGCGAAGACCTCGCGCAGGTGCGCCTCGGCCTCGGCCGGCGTACGGTCCGGCGCGAAGCGGTAGTTCACCTCGATCTCGCACCGGTCCGGCACCACGTTCCCGGCGACCCCGCCGTGGATGCGGGTCGCGTTCATGCCCTCCCGGTAATCACACCCGTCGATGGTCACCCGCCGGGCCTGATACGTCGACAGGCGGCGGAGCACCTCACCCGCACCATGCACCGCATTGATGCCGTGCCAGGAACGGGCCGAGTGGGCCCGAACCCCGGTGGTCACCACCACGGCCCGCATGGTGCCCTGGCAGCCGGCCTCGACGATGCCGTACGTCGGCTCCAACAGCAGCGCGAAGTCGGCCTCCAGCCAGTCCGGGTGCGCCTGCGCGACCAGGTGCAGGCCGTTGTACCTCGACTCGATCTCCTCGGCCTCGTAGAAGAAGTAGGTCACGTCGTAGCGTGGCTCGGGCAGGCTCGTCGCGAGATGCAGTGCGTAGGCGACCCCGGACTTCATGTCCGAGGTGCCGCAGCCGTACATCAGGTCGCCGCGCAGGGTCGACGGGAAGTTGTTGTTCAGCGGCACCGTGTCCAGGTGGCCGGCGAGCACCACCCGGGAGGCCCGCCCCAGGTCGGTACGGGCCATCACCGTGTTGCCGTACCGGTGGGTGGTCAGGTGCGGGACCGCCCGCAGAACCTCCTCGACGCAGTCGGCGATGGCCTTCTCGTTGAGGGACACGGACTCGATGTCGACCAGCACGCGGGTCAACGCCACCGGATCGGCGAGGACCTCGGGGGTAAGCGGGTTCTCCATGGTCCGCACGGTACCGTCACAACCGGCGACCGCGAGACGCGAGCCCTTCGGCGCAGCGCGAGGAGTGGGCCGGCGAGCCCCGCAGTCGCGAGCAGCAGCCAGCCCGCAGGCGAACGAGAGGTGAGTAAGTGACGTCCACACAATCCGCGTGGGGCATCGGCCTGGCCACCGTCACCGCCGAGGACCAGGTGCTTGACGCCTGGTACCCGACCGGCAAGCTGGGCCTCGGCGAGCTGCCGCTGGTCGCCGGTGAGGACAAGGCCGACGTGCTGGACCTGCCGCCCGGCGCGATCGGCGACCGGGCCCTGCCGGGTCTGCGTACCGTCCAGGTGGTCACCGTCATCGGCTCGCTGGACGATCCGATCAAGGACGCGGCGGACGCGTACCTGCGGCTGCACCTGCTCTCCCACCGCCTGGTGCGGCCCAACGAGATCAACCTCGACGGCATCTTCGGCAAGCTGGCCAACGTGGCCTGGACCACCGCCGGGCCGTGCCCACCGGAGCGGGTGGACGAGCTGCGCGTCGTCGAGCGGGCCGCCGGCCGCCACCTCGGGGTGTACGGGGTGGACAAGTTCCCGCGGATGACCGACTACGTGGTGCCCTCGGGGGTGCGGATCGCCGACGCCGACCGGGTCCGGCTCGGCGCACACCTCGCCGCCGGCACCACCGTCATGCACGAGGGCTTCGTCAACTTCAACGCCGGCACGCTCGGCGCCTCGATGGTCGAGGGGCGCATCGTGCAGGGCGTGGTGGTCGGTGACGGTTCGGACATCGGCGGCGGCGCCTCCATCATGGGCACCCTCTCCGGCGGCGGCACCGACAAGGTACGCATCGGCGAGCGCAGCCTGGTCGGCGCCAACGCCGGGGTCGGCATCTCACTCGGCGACGACTGTGTGGTCGAGGCGGGTTGCTACGTCACCGCCGCCTCGAAGATCAGCCTTCCGGACGGCCGGGTCGTCAAGGCCCGCGAACTCTCCGGCGTCGACGGGTTGCTGTTCTGGCGCAACTCGGTCTCCGGCGCGTTGGAGGCCCGCCCCCGCACCGGCCGGGGCATCAAACTGAACGCCGACCTGCACGCCAACGACTGAGCCTCCCGGTGGGGCGGGCGCGATGACGCCCGCCCCACCGGCACGGCTCACCGCAGGCGGTACGCCTGGATGATCCGCTGGGTGACGGTGTTGCCGTCGGTGTCGCGGGCGGTGGCCCGCAGCGACACGTGGCCGGTGCCGCGTGGGTGCTGCACGGTGGCCTGCCAGCCGCTAGCGACCTTGCGTAGCTTGGCGCGCTGCCAGCGCTCTCCGCCGTCGTAGGAGACGTCGACGGTCAGCGACGCCGTCTTCGCCGTCGGTGCGCCGGATTGGCGCTGCACCGCGACCGGAATCACGAAGGACCGGCCCGCCGCAGCCGCGTTCCGCTCGTCCAGTCGCGGCGCGAAGCGGATCGCCGAAGCGGGCAGGCGGAGCGGGTCGTCGCCGCGTACGTGCCGGGACCGGAAGGTCCAGGCGGTGGCGACCTCGGTACTCAGATCGGTGACGGTGCGCTTCGCGGAGGTCTCCAGCCGGTACCTGGCTGGCGCGGCCGGCACCTCGAACTGACCCCAGCCCGGGTCCGTGGTCTCGGCGACCAGCTTGCCGTTGCGGTACAGGGCGGTACGCGAGGCTTCCGTCAGCGAGCTACCCAGATGTCCGGCCGCGTCGCTGTGCAGCGGCACGGACAGGTTGATCAGGTCGCCCTGCCGGGTCAGGCCCTCGTCCGGCCAGCGCGGCACCGGGAACGACGGTCCGTGGGGTGCCCCGTTCCAGACCTCCCGGTAGTTGCGTCCGCCCCGGTACGCCGTCGGTTCCGAGAAGAGCACGGCGACCGGTTCGAGCCAGGACGAGTCATCGCTCCGCGTGCCGAACCACAGCTCGGTGCTCCAGCGCACCTGCCTGGTGTTGTAGTACTCGACCCGGTGGCCCGGCACCGCCACCGGCGGCCCGATCGCCCAGCCGCCCAGGTCGGGCTCGAACAGGGCGAAGGACATCCGGTCGGCGAGCGTGCCGGGATAGCCGTCCCGGAACGTCTGCTTGACGGTGGCCAGGTCACTGTCCCGGTAGTTCCGGGTCAACCCGGCAGGCATCCGACCCGGGACCATCTCGGCGAGGGCGTAGAGGTACGGGCTGCTGGCCGCCTCCAGGTCGGCGAACTGGCTGCTGAACACGGCGAAGAAGTGGTCTGCCGCAGTCCGCCCGCCGACCTGGCCGGTGAACAGCCCGCCGAAGTCGTCGGCTACCGCGCCGAACCCGGCCGACCCTTCGTCGAGCAGGAAGTTCGCGTCGACGGCGACGAGTGCCGGCGTCGCCGACCGGTCCGGCACGGTCATCCGCACCGGCTTCGCCGTGCGTGCGTCCACCACGACCTCGGCGTCCGACTCCACCACCAGCTCCGGCTGGGCCATCAGCACCAGTTCCTCGCCGGCCTCGTCGAACAGGAAGCTGGCCAACCCGTACCGCCCCTTCGGCACCCGCACCTCGGCGGTGCCGTCAGGGTCGGACACGAAGATGTCGGTGAAGTCGTCCAACCCGAGCAGGAAGCTCGCGTAGTCGTCCGGCACGGCACCCTCGCGGCTCAGGTGACGCAGGGTCAGCGTGTAGCTCTCCATCTCCTTGTGCACGGCCAGCGGGGTGACCGCCACCAGCTCGCCGGCGCGGGCGACCACCCGGCCGGTGTAGTGCCCGTCCGGGCTGTCGACACCGGTGTCGACCGTGACCGTGGCGGACGCGGAACCACCGGCCGGCACCTGGATCTGCTGCGCACCGAGCGTGAACACGCCGGCCGGCGCGGGTTCCCCGTCCGGTCCCGTGGCCTCGATGCTGAGATCCAGGGTGAGCGGCGCGGTTCCGGTGTTGCGCCAGGTCACCTCGCGCTGGATCGGTTCGTCGTCGTCGTGCGGCCACAGCGTCCGGCCGAACGAGACGCTCGCCGGCTCACTCACCACCGACTGGGTGATGGCACGCGCCACGTCGACCCGGCCAGCGCCCTGCTGGTACGCGGTCAGTTCCGGATGTGGTCGGGCCGAGGCCATCAGGGTGGCCTTGAGCCGCTGCGCCGTCGCGTCGGTGTGCTGCTGGGCGAGCAGCGCCGCCGCACCGGCGACGTGTGGTGCCGACATCGACGTGCCGGAGAGCGAGACGTACTGCTCGCCGACCGGCTCACCGAGCTGCGTGCCCTGCCCTCGGGCGGCGACGATGTCCACTCCCGGCGCGGTGATGTCCGGCTTGAGGGCGTCGTCACCGACCCGTGGGCCCCGGCTGGAGAAGTCGGCGAGCTGGTCGTCGCGGTCGACCGCGCCGACGGCGAGCGCGGCGTCGGCGCTGGCCGGCGAGCCGACCGTCCCGGCCCGTCCGGCGTTGCCGGCGGAGATCACGAAGAGGGCACCCGTCTGCTCGGTGAGCGTGTTCACCGCCTCCTCCAGCGGATCCACCTCCGGGGTGTCCGTACCGCCCAGGCTGAGGTTGACCACGTCGGCCTCGGCCTCGGTGGCGGCCCACTGCATGCCGGCCAGGATGGCCGACTCGGTGCAGCCGTACTCCTCGCAGACCTTGCCGGAGAGCAGGGTCGCGTCGGGTGCCACACCTCGGTTGCGGCCGTCCGAGGCGGCGCCGCTGCCCGCGATGATCGAGGCGACGTGGGTGCCGTGCCCCACGGTGTCACCCGGGTTCGTCTCCTCGGTGAAGTTCCTCGACTCGGCGACTCGGCCGGTGAGGTCCGGATGCGCGGCATCGACACCGGTGTCCAGCACCGCGACGCGTACCCCCTGGCCGGTGAAGCCGGCCTGGTGGGCGGCGGGCGCCCCGATCTGCGGCACGCTGTGTTCCAGCGTCAGCTGCCGCCGACCGTCGAGCCAGATCCGCTCGACACCCCCCGCCGCGTCGATCCGGGCGCCGCTGGCACCGGCGAGCGTGGCCCACAGCTGGCCCACGCGTTGCTTGTCCGCGCTGGCCGCGACGCCGGCGATGGCCGCCAGGTCGCGGGTAACTGTCACTCCTTCGGGCGCGCCGGCCCGTCGGGCGGTCGACCCGTAGGTCATGAGCAGGGGCAGTTCGTCGCGGTGCGCGTCGTCGTAGCCGGCGGCGATCAGCCCGGCCACGTCGAAGAGCCGGCGGTCGACCCGCCCGTCGCGGATCAACGGCAGGGCGTCCTGCGGCATCACCCAGAGTTGGTCCCGCTCCCGGCGGGTGACGAAACGGACGCCATCGCGTCCCTCAGCCGGGCGTACGCTCGCCCCGGTGGCGGTGACCGTGACCTGGTCGCCGGTGATCAGGGTGACGGTGGCGGGTCCACGGCCGGCGTCGGGTCGGCCGCTCGGGACAGGGGTGGGCGGGGCCACGGTCGGCGTCGCCGGTGCGGCCGTGACCGCCGCCGGTACGCCGAGCACCAGACCCAGCACGAGTCCGGTGGCGGTCAGTCTGCTCCTTCGTCGCAACTGAATCCTCCTCTGAAGCGTCTATATCGATGCAGGACACATCGACCTCCTTCAGGGTTGCGTACTGAGTATGCAAAAGGGAGTCAAGAATTCGACGAAGTTGAGTCCTCTCCGCGGCGGTGCCAGGCATGATCGGACGCATCGACAAGCCCTCCTAGCTGCACAGACACCGGCAGGACGAGTGGCATCCGGGGCACCGCATCGGGCACTGTAGGTGACAGGTGCGTCACCGGGAGGCTCACATGGGAGGCCGGATCCTCGAACTACGCGTGCACGGCGTGTCCAACACACCGCCCGCCGAGACGCTGGGCCTGACGGCCGAAACCGGGTGTGAGTCACCTCAGCCACGGCTCGTCGCCGGCGGCCCGGTCACCGGTTTCTACCGCTCCGGGACCGCCGCGCCGCTCGACCCGATCGCCGTCGAGGCGTACAGCTGGGGGCAGTTGACCTCCGGCGCGCGAACCGCCCGCGACGTGGAGCGGGCCCTGTGGACGCTGCTGCTCCCCTTCACCCTGGCCAACGTGGCACTGCACGCCCGGCCGGGCATACCGGCGGACCCCACCACCGAACGACTGGCCAGCCGCTCCGGAATGACAGCCTGGCTGATCAGGCTGTTCTGCCTGAGCCTGACCGGCACCCCGGTGCTGGCGATGACCGGCGTAGGCGTCGATCTCATCGGCTGGCAGTGCGTGGACGACGGCTGCCTGAGCCGGATTCCCGGCCCGTGGGAGTTCCTCGCCAGTTCCTGGTGGCAGCAGGGCGGCCGGGCGCTGGCCGTCGGCCTGACCGTGCCACTCGCCATGATCGGGGTGCTCGGCCTGGTCACCTGGCGGACCTACCAGTACGAGGCGGTGATGCCGGCCGACCCCACCACGAATCCTGCGGGACGCCGTACCCCGCCGCCAGCAGACACCGATGTTCCGGTCGGTCAGCCGGCACCCGAGCCACCGACCCTGCCCGACCCACCCGCCGGCCCTCCGACCAATCCCCTTCAGGACCCCACCTTCTGGTGTGGCGAGGGACAACTACGCCGCACGGCCGTACTGCACCTGTGCACCGGCGCGGTGGTGGCGGCGGCGGTCCCGCTCGGCACGGTCACGGTGCTCGACCCGCCGCACGGCGCACTGGCGGTGCTCACCTGGATGGCCGTGGCCGCCTTCATGACCGTCCTGACGGTCACGCTGGTGGCCACCGGTCGGCCCTTCCTGACCCGGCGCGACGGTGCCACACCGCTCGGCCGATGGAGCATCGCGGTCATCGTCCTCACCGCAATCGGTCTGGCCGGCACCTTCGCGGTGCTGCTGCTGCCCGACGCTGCCGCAGGCAGCCGGCTTGCCGAACTACGTCCGCCCGCCGGCTGCGACCTCGACCCCGCCCCGCCCGGATGCCGGACGGACCGGTCGCTGCCGGGCTTCGACCGGGTCATCGCCTGGCTGGGCACCGGTCAGCTGCTACTGCTCATCGCGATCGGCGCGACCGCCCGCTCCGGCCGGCGCGGCGGCGCCACACCGGCCGCCGCCGCGCTGCTGATCGCCGTCGGCACCGCCTGGTGCCACGGTTGGCTGCCTGCCGCACCACCGGCACCGGTGACGCTGTGGCAGTTCGCCCTACCGTTGCTCGCCCTCGCCGCGGTCGGCCTGCTGCTGCCCCGGACCCGCCCCAGCACGGTCAAACAACCCCTCGAACCGCACACCGACCTGGCCTGGCGCGGCCGGGCGCCCGCCGTCATCGCCGGCTTCGGCTGGTTGCTCGGCCTCGCGTACAGCGCCGGCGTGCTCTACTGGGTCGCCAACCGGCTCAACGGCGGAGACCCGTCCGTCGGCCGGTCCCTGGTGGTAACGCCAGTCCCGGTGGCCTGGGTCGGCCTGACCTTCGCCGCCGCGCTGCTGATCCTCGCTCTGGTCGCCGTCCGCGCCGCGGTGCTGTTCCACCGACTCCGCCGCCGAGAGTACGCCCAGCTCAGAGCCCGGGGCGGTCGGCTGTCCGCACACGACCTACGTCGCGCCCGTGACGTCAGCACCCACCAGGCGCTGCACCGGCTGGTCGGCGAACACGCACTTAGCCTGATCGGTTGGTACGCCGGCGCAATGGCCGTCGTCGCCGTGATGGGCTGCGCGGCCGTCCTCTCCGCGGCCCGCCCGCAGACCCTGACGACAGGCGCGACGACGGTGGTGATCAAGGCGGTGGGTGACACCGGCGACGCGCTGCTCGGTCTGCTTCCGGTGGCGGTGGCCGCCGTCGGCCTGCTCGTCTACCGCAAGGACAACATCCGCCGCTCGGTCGGCGTGGTGTGGGACGTGGGAACCTTCTGGCCGCGCGCCGCCCACCCCTTGGCGCCACCGAGCTACGCCGAGCGGGCGGTGCCCGAACTGCTCACCCGCACGGCCGGGCTGATCGCGCTCGCCGAACACGACCCGCGCCGGGTGGACGGCATCATCCTGTCCGGGCACAGCCAGGGCACGGTGATCTGCACCGCAGTCATCCTGCAGATGCCGACCCGGTGGCGGCGGCGGATCTGGTTCTTCTCCTACGGCTGCCAACTCACCCGCCTCTACGGCCGGATCTTCCCCGCCTACTTCGGGCCGGACCGGCTACCGGTGCTGGCCGCGGCGCTGACCCGCCCGGGCAGCGGAACCCGGTGGACGAACTTTTGGCGAGACACCGACCCCCTCGGTTGGCCGGTCACCGCCGGGGAACAGGACATCCCGGTGACCGACCCGGAGGCCCTGCATCCGAGCGACGGCGAAGTTGCCGACCCCCCGATCCGCAGCCACAGCGGCTACCCGGAGGCGGCCGAGTTCCAACGGGAGAGATCCCGGGTGGCCTGGCTGCTGCGCCGGGCGGTCCCGTCACCCCGGCAGAGGCTCGGCTAGGCGTACCACCAGGTCGGCGCGGTATGCGGTGTCGGCCACCAGCGCCGCGTTGGCCTCGTCGCTGCCCAGCGCCCAGGCTCGGGCGTCCTGCTCCGACCGGCCGTAGGCCATGTGCCGGGCGACCAGCCGCTGACGCCGCAGGTCGGCATCGAGGTCCAGGAACCACGCCTCGTGCAGCAGGGCGCGTACCTCGTCCCAGGGCCAGTTCGGGATCAACAGGTAGTTGCCGTCGGTGACCACCAGCCGGACCTCCGGCGGCACCTCGATCGCACCGGCGATCGGCTCCTCCAGGTCCCGACGGAACTGCGGCACCCAGACCGACGTCGGTTCCTTACGCCGCAGCCGACGCAGCAGGGAGACGTAGCCGTTGGCGTCGAAGGTGTCGAGCGAGCCCTTCCGCAACTCCCGGCCGAGCCGACGCAACTCGTCCTGAGCGAGGTGGAAGCCGTCCATCGGCACCAGCCGGGCGGCCGGGCCGACCGCCTCGACCACCTGTGCGGCCAGCGTGGACTTGCCGGCACCGGGTGCCCCGGTGATGCCGAGCAGTTGCCTCGGGCCGGCATCGGCCAGCCCCCGGGCCCGCTCCAGCAGCGCCTCGACCGACAGCACCTCTGCGACGGTCATCAGGACAGGACCGGCCGGCTGATCGTGAACCGGGCCCGCACGGCCGCGTGCACGCCCTGCGGCTGCGGATCGAGTTCCAGCTCCGGTGTGCCACCGGCCTCGGTGCCACCGGCGTCGAACGACATCCGAGCCATCATCGGTTGGGCCGTGCCGCCCTCGTCGGACAACTCGACCAGGTCGGTGACCTGAGCGCCGAGCGCCTCGGCGTACTCGCGGGCCCGCTGCAACGCGTCGCTGATCGCGGTGTGCCGGGCCTGCCGGTAGGCCGGGCTGTCGGGACGCAGCGACCACCACGGACCCGCCACCTCGACCTGATCCTGGTCGGCCAGGCGCAACATTAACTCGCCGAGGGCGGTGAAGTCGCTCACCGTCACCGTGGTGACCACCGAACCGTGCCAGGCCACGACCCGTTCCCCGGAGCGGCGGGTCTCGGGGCGCACCCGCAGCTCGCCGGTCTCGCGCCGGTCGATCGTCGGGCCGTACGAGTCGAGCAGGACCCGGATCGCCGCAGCCCGCTCAGCCAGCCGGGTCAACGCCGGCTCCCGCTCCCGGTCCCGGGCCAGCGCGGTCACGGTGAACCGGGCGAGTTCCGGCGCGACCTCACGATAAGCCTCGCCGCGCACGGTCACGACTGGTCCGTCCACCATGCCCTCACCCTACTGGCGAGCCCGTCGCCGCGCCCACCGATGAGCCGGTCAGGTCTGCGGGAGGTGAGCGACATAGGAGACGGCGCCGGCCACGGCCCGACACCCGCTCAGGTGGCCCCCGGCCGCTCCGATGCCGTGCAGCCAGGCCACCTCGGCCGGTTCCGTGCCCGGCGGAAACGACATGACCTGCTCGTCGTACGGGCGACCGGCCAGCTCGGCGCGGGCGGCACCGGCCTCGGCGTACCGGGCGGTGAGGGCGTCGACGTCGTCGGAGCGCAACGCACCGGCCAGCTCGTCGAGGAAGTCGGTGACCTGGGCCAGCGCGGCCAGCACCTGCTCGCGGTTGCCACGCAGCATGTTCCCGGTGCGGTGCGCCGGGGTGCCGGCGACCCGGGTGCCGTCCCGGAAGCTCCCGGCCGCCAGTGCCACGACCGCCTTCCGCCACGGCGACCGGTGCGCCGCACCGGCCAGCGCCCCGGCGAGCAGGTGCGGCACGTGCGAGGCGAGCGCCACCACGGCGTCGTGCCGGTCCGCCGCCATCGGCACCACCCGGGCGGCGAAGACGTCGGTGACCAGGGTGGCGAGGCGGCGGAAGGCGGCCAGCCCGTCGGGTGCGGGGCAGAGCACCCAGGCGGCGCCGGTGAACAGGTCCGGCAGCGCCGCCGCGAGCCCCGCCCGGTCGGTACCCGCCATCGGGTGTCCCGGCACGAACCGGCTGGTCAATCCCTGTTCTGCGGCGAACGCCGCCAGCCCGGCCTTCGTGCTGCCCACGTCGGTGAGCAGGCAGTCCTCGGAGGTGACGGCGGCAACCTCGACCAGGGTCGCGGGCAGCGTGGGCAGCGGTCCGCCGAGAAACACCACGTCCCGGCCGGCCACCGCGTCGACCAGCCGCTCCGCGGTCGGTACGCCGGCCAGCCGGGCCTGCCGGCGGGTCTGCTCGTCCGGATCCCAGCCGGTCACGTCAACGCCGACGGCGTGCAGTCGGAGGAGCACCGAACCACCGATCAGGCCGGTGCCGACCACCGCCGCCCGCAGCCGTGCGTCAGCCCTGAGCACCATCCGCGTACCTCGGCGTTCCCGTTGCGTCACGGAGCCGGCCGGCCCCGCGTCGTGCCTACCGGATCCCGCCGCACTGCCCCGATGGGCCGGCGACCCGCCCTGCGTCCGCGCCGAGGATATCGCCGGCCGAGGTCCGCCCCCGGGGCGGACCTCGTCGTGGTCAGGCCAGGCGGGCGGCGACCGCGCCGATCCGCTCGTCGGACTCGGTAAGCGCCGCCCGGACGTACCGCCGCCCGCCGGGACCGTAGAAGACACCGGCGGCGACCAGGATTCCCCGCCGGGCCAGCCAGTCGACGGTGGCCCAGCAGTCCTCGCCCCGGGTCAGCCACAGGTAGAGTCCCGCCTCGGAGTGCTCCACGGTGAAACCGGCGCCCACGAACGCCGCCCGCAGCGTCTCGCGCCGGGCACCGTACCGCTTCCGCTGCTCGTCGGCGTGCCGCTCGTCGCGCAGGGCCGCCACCATGGCCGCCTGCACCGGCGCCGGCACGATCATCCCCGCGTGCTTGCGGATCTTGAGCAGCTCGGCCACCAGGGCCGGGTCGCCGGCTACGAACCCGGCCCGGTAGCCGGCCAGGTTGGACCGCTTGGACAGCGAGTGCACCGCCAGCACGTTGTCGTACGAGCCGCCGCACACCTCGGGCGAAAGCACCGACACCGGCTCGGCGTCCCAGCCCAACGGCAGGTAGCACTCGTCGCTGGCCACCACCGCGCCGCGCTCACGCGCCCAGTCCACCACCTTGCGCAGGTGCGTGGCGGGCAGCACCCGGCCGGTCGGGTTGCCCGGCGAGTTCACCCAGACCAGGCGTACCCGCGACGTCGGACCGACGGCGGTCAGCGAGTCGGTGCGTACGGTCGTGGCCCCGGCCAGCCGAGCGCCGTCCTCGTAGGTCGGGTAGGCGATCGACGGGACCACCACGACGTCGCCGGGCCCCACCCCGAGCAGGGTGGGCAGCCAGGCCACCAGTTCCTTCGAGCCGATTGTCGGCAACACCCCGAACCCGTCCGGGCCGGCGCCACTGGCCCGCGACACCCAGCCCGCGATCGCGTCCCGCAGCGCCGGGGTGCCGGCGGTCAGCGGATAGCCGGGCGAGTCCGAGGCATCCGCCAGGGCCTGCCGGATCACCTGCGGCACCGGATCGACCGGCGTACCCATGGAGAGGTTGATCACGCCGTCCGGATGCGCCGCAGCCAGCGTGGCCGCGGCGTCAAGCGTGTCCCAGGTGAACTCGGGCAGCCGCGACGAGACCGGGGCGGGCCGGTTCAGTGGCCCTCGCCGCGGGGCGGCTGGGCGGCGACGAAGGTGGCGTCCTTCTCCACCTTGCCGATCTTCGAGGCCCCGCCGGGCGAGCCGAGCTCCTCGAAGAACTCGTAGTTGGCACCAGTGTAGTCCTTCCACTGCTCCGGGACGTCGTCCTCGTAGAAGATCGCCTCCACCGGGCAGACTGGCTCACAGGCGCCACAGTCGACGCACTCGTCGGGGTGGATGTAGAGCATCCGGTTGCCCTCGTAAATGCAGTCGACCGGGCATTCCTCGACGCACGCCTTGTCGAGCACATCCACGCACGGCTCGGCGATGATGTAGGTCACCGGTCTTCTCCTCCGCAAGACATGCCGCGATCACCCGCGACGGTTAAGAGCCTAGTATCTCGCCCGGGAGGAGGTCGATCGTGCTCCGAGAGCAAGACTTGGGACACCGAATCGTGGTGCGGCGTCGCGTCGGCGTGCGCGGTGGTCGGCCGGTGTACTCCGATGCCCTCGGTGAACTGGTCGAGCTGAGCGAGACGCATCTCACGCTGACCACCCGACAGGGGCGGCTGCGGGTGCCGATCTCCGAGGTGCACCGGGCCAAGCGGGTTCCGCCGGCCCGCCGGCCGACCGCCGCCGCCATGGTCGAGCTGGAACTCGCCGCCGACGAGGCGTGGCCGGCCCCCGTCCGGGCCCGGCTCGGTGACTGGCTGCTGCGGGATGCCGACGGCTGGACCGGCCGGGCCAACTCGGCGCTGCCGGTGGGCGATCCGGACCGTCCGCTGCCGGCCGCCGTGGACGCGGTCGAACGCTGGTACGCCGGCCACGGGCGGCCGGCCATGGTCAACACGCCGCTGCCGCTGGCCGCGCCGGTCGGCAGCGAACTCGACCGGCGCGGCTGGGGCAGCCGGCCACCGGTGCTGGTGCAGACGGCCCCGCTCGCCACCCTCAGCGCGGCGACACCGCCCGACGAGGGCTCCGCACCCGACAACCCCGGTGACCCGCCCGGCCGGGACGGCTCGGCCGGCCCGGTGGTCGAGTTGACCGCGACGCCGTCAACGGACTGGCTGGCCGTGGCCGCCGGCCGCAAGGGCGGGCTGCCGGACGCCGCCCGGCACGTTCTCACCGCCGTGGACCAGATCCGCTTCGCCCACGCGTACCTCGACGGCGCGCTCGTCGGGATCGGCCGGGGCACGGTCACCGGCCAGGGGCGCTGGCTCGGGTTGTGCCTGATCGAGGTGCTGCCCGCCGCACGCCGGCAGGGACTGGCCGTCCGGCTGATCCGAGCACTCGCCGACTGGGCCGCCGACACCGGTGCGACCGACGCGTTCCTCCAGGTCGAGCAGAGCAACACCGGCGCGGTCGCGCTCTACCGCAAGCTGGGTTTCACCACCCACCACACCTACCTGACCCGCGTCGCACCGCAGTGACCCCGCCCGTCAGCGGCGGACCACCCGGCGGGGCTTGGCCGCGGTGGTCTCGGCGTACCGTTGCAGGCTGCGCGAACGGTAGTCGCGACCGAGCGTGACCAGCAGCAGGTAGCCCAGCATCGTCCCGACGGTGGTCGCCACCAGGTAGAGACCGATCTGCGCGAAGAACGTCCCGCCGCCACCGGCGAACGGGTTGCCACCGACCAGCAGGGGCCCGATCAGCACGGTCAGCCCGACCGCGATGCCGATCGCGGCGGCCACCTCGCCGGCCCAGCGGGCCAACGGACGTCGCTCACCCCAGACGAAGGCGACACCGGCCAGCATCAGGCCGATCACCACGAACATCCCGAGCGACACCCGGTCGGCGACGCTGTCGTTGCCGTCGAAGCCGAACCGGATGACCAGCCGGGCGACCACGTTGACCGCGAACAGTGCGATCGCGAGCACACCTACCGCGCGCCACCGCTGTCCCATCACATGCCTCCCGCCGTACCGCCCGCCCGGATGGCGGGTCTCCTGGCAGGAATATCTACCACCCGTCGCTGGGCGACGTCAGTACCGTCCGGGCGTCGGGGCCGGCGCGAGGATCGACCGGAAGGCCATCACCGTGAAGGTCATCGCACCGCCCACCACCAGAGTGAGCCCTACCCAGTTGCCGACGAGCAGGACGTCGCCCTCGTTGGTCCGGTCGGCGGCGATCACCATGATGGCCACCCAGGGCAGCGCCGGCAGCGCCACCGCCCAGCGACGGCCGACGGTCTCGACGGCCAACCAGCTCAACGCGATGTTCGCGGCCACGGCCACGAGCACCGCGACGCCGACCAGGTACCCGCCGATCCGAAGCGGAGCGAGCAGCAACTCCAGCACCGCGCTCAGCATCGCCGCCAGGACGGCGAACATACCGCCGGCCACCCGCAGGCCGACGTCCAGCGGACGTCGCCACCTCCGGCGTGGTGGGGGCGGCTGCTGCTCCTGCGGGGCGACCGACATCGCGGCGGGCAGGGTCACCGGTGACCGGCCGGGGTGACCGGTCTACGGCCGGGACCGCCGAACACGTCCGGGCCGCCGGCCGCGTCCGGCGCTACCGCGTCCACCCCGGCGAACAGATCCGACTCCCAGCCGTACGGGCCGCTGCCCGCCCCCTTCTCCCCCAGCGCCAGGGTGAAGTACTCCACCCCCATGAACTCGGCGCCGAAGTTGCCGGCGATCGAGTACAGCCAGGAGGTGGCCGGGATCTGGGTGGCATGGGCGCGCATCGCCGCCTCCTTCGCGGCGTGCTGCTCGGTGGCGTCGATGCGGGCCGCGATCTCCTCGTCCGGCGTGCAGAACGGCAGCTCGGTGGCGTCGGCGATACCGGCGAAGGGGTTGTCCGACGCCTCCGCGAAGTGCGTCATGCCGGCCTCCAGCACGCTCTGCGGCATCGCCGTCCAGTAGACCTTCGCCGGTGCGAGTCCTTCGGCAGCGGCCAGCTCAACGGCCCGCATGGTCACCCGGTGTGCCTGGATGTGGTCGGGATGGCCGTAGAAGCCGTTGTCGTCGTACGTGATGACCACCTGCGGACGCACCTCCCGGATGATCTCCAGCAGATACCCGGCCGCCTCGTCCAGGTCGGCGCCCCAGAAGGCCCGGGGATGCTCGTTGGTCGACAGGCCCATCATCCCGGAGTCCCGGTAGCGGCCGGCTCCGCCGAGAAACCGGTGGTCGGTGACGCCCAGCTCGGCGCAGGCGGTGGCCAGCTCGGCGATCCGGTACCCGCCGAGCTGGTCGGCCTCGGCCGCGGCGAGCCCGGCCAGCTCCGGTACGTGGATCTCACCCTCCTCGCCCAGCGTGCAGGTCACCAGGGTGACGCGGGCACCCGTGGCCGCGTAGTAAGCCATCGTCGAGCCGGTGCCGATGGACTCGTCGTCGGGGTGCGCGTGGACCAGCAGCAGGCGGCGGTCAGGCAGCGTCGTCACGACGGTCACTCTAACCGGCAGTTCTCGCCTGCCGGCCCAGACGCGTCCGCGCAGGTCGCTCACATCGGGCTCGGTCCCGGCCTACGATTTGGCCTGTGGACTTTCCCGAGCTGGCCGCCCGCACCCGCAGGTTCAGCCACGGGGCGCCGCGGGCCGTCTCCGTGGCCGACGACGGTGCCCGGGTGGTGTTCCTACGCTCGGCCGGGCCGGAGGATCCGGCCGACGCGCTCTGGCTGCTGGACGTGGCGACCGGCACGGAACGGCTGGTCGCCGATCCGGGCACCCTGCTCGGCACCGATGCCGACCCTGACGCGCTGAGCCCGGGGGAACGCTCCCGGCGGGAGCGGCTGCGGTTGAGCGCCTCCGGCATCGGCTCGTACGCCCTCGACGCCGCCGGACGGGTCGCGGTGTTCGCGCTGGCGGGGCGGCTCTTCCGGGCAGACCTGGCGCATGGCGACGTGATCGAGGTGCCCGCCGTCGGGCCGGTGCTCGACCCCCGGCCGGACCCGAGCGGGCAGCGGCTGGCCTACGTGACCGACGCTGCCGAAGGGATGCGCCGGGGCGAGTTACGAGTGATCGACCCCGACGGTGCCGACACCATGCTGGCCGGCGAGGACTCCGGCGTGCTCTGGGGGCTGGCCGAGCACATCGCGGCGGAGGAGTTCGACCGGCACCGCGGCTACTGGTGGGCACCCGACGGTCGCTCGGTGCTCGCCGCCCGGGTGGACGAGTCCCGGCTGCCCCGCTGGCACCTGCACGATCCGGCGCAGCCGGGCAGCCCGCCGGTCAGCGTCCCGTACCCGGTGGCGGGTGGCCCGAACGCCGAGGTCAGCCTGCACCTGCTCGACCTCGACGGCGGCTGGGTCGACGTGCACTGGGACCGGGAGACCTACCCGTACCTGACCGCGGTGCACTGGGGTGAGGGCACCCCGCTGATCACCGTGCTGCGCCGCGCCCAGCAGCACGGGCTGGTGCTCGCGGTCGATCCGCGTACCGGGGAGACCCAGGTGCACGCCGAACTGGCCGACCCCCGCTGGGTCGAACCGATCCCGGGCACCCCCGTGCACCTGCCCGACGGCCGGGTGCTGGTCGGTGGCGAGCTGGCCCACGACGGGTACGACGCGCGCTGCCTGTTCGCCGACGGCGCCCTGCTCACCCCACCCTCGCTGTACGTGCGCCGGGTGGTCGGCCGGCTCGCCGCCAGCAACGGTCCGGCGGACCTGTTGGTCGAGGCGAGCGACGGCGAGCCGAGCGAACAGCACCTGTTCCGGGTCCGCACCTCCATCGGCGGCGGCGTGGACGCCCGCCGGTTGACCGGCGACGCCGGCTGGCACGTCGGAGCGGTCGGTGGCGGCGTGCTGGTCATCGGCAGCGCCTCGCTGGACCACCCGGGCGTCCGGTGGACGGTGCTGCACGGCGATCGCGAGGTGGCCACGTTGCGGTCGCTGGCCGCCACGCCCAGCTACTCCCCGCTGCCGTTGCTGGAACGGGTGACCGACCGTCGGCTTCCCTCGGCGGTGCTCTACCCGGACAACCACGTCACCGGCCGTCGGCTGCCGGTGCTGCTGGACGTCTACGGCGGTCCGGGGCACCAGGAGGTGGTGGCCGCGCGTTCGGCCTGGCTGGAGCGGCAGTGGTGGGCCGACGCCGGCTTCGCGGTGGTGGTCACCGACAACCGGGGTACGCCGGGCATCGCACCGTCCTACGAGAAGGCCATCCACCGGCGGGTGGCCGACGTGATCCTGCTCGACCAGGTGGAGGCGCTCACCGCGCTCGCCGACAAGCACCCGGACCTGGACCTGGACCGGGTGGCGGTGCGCGGCTGGTCGTTCGGTGGCTGGCTGGCCGGTCTGGCGGTGCTGCGGCATCCGGAGCTGTTCCGGTGCGGTATCGCCGGTGCGCCGGTCACCGACTGGGCCCTGTACGACACCGCGTACAGCGAGCGGTACCTGGGTCTGCCCGTCGACGGCGAGGACGTCTACGCGCATCATTCGCTGGTGGAACTGGCCGCCGAGCCGGTCACCGACCCGGCGCACGCCCGACCGCTGCTGCTGGTGCACGGCATGGTCGACGACAACGTGGTGGCGGCGCACACGCTGCGGCTGTCGGCGGCGTTGCTGGCCACCGGCCGGCCGCACGCGGTGCTGCCGCTGACCGGCGCCACCCACATGGCCACCGGCGGCCTCGCCGAACGCCTTCTCCGCCTGGAGCTCGACTTCCTGCGCACCCATCTCGGGGCGTGAGCCGCGGCTACGGTTCGACGTGGGTGCTCACCAGCGACGGGTGACCGAAGGCGCCCGGCACGAAGGCCCTGCCCCTCGGCGAGCCGGTGGCGGCGGGGGGATCACCGGCACGGCGCCCGCCTCAGGACCTGCTTCCCTGAGGTTGTCGGTCGGCTGGCCTAGGGTCGGGGCGATGAGCGAGCGCATCGTGTCCACCGTGGCGCCGTGCCTCGGGAAGCCCGGCGGTGAGGTGTGATGATGAGCGAGTTCGGGGCGGCCGAGGTGGCCGTGCAGGCCGCGCTGGACGCGGGCGCCCGCTACGCCGACGTCCGGGTGATGCACCGGCGCTACGAGTCGATGACCGCCCGCAACGGCGACATCGAGTCGCTGGCCCAGGACGAGAGCGTCGGCCTGGGCGTACGCGCGCTGGTGGGTTCGAGCTGGGGCTTCCACGCCGTACCGGAGCTGTCCGACCTGGCCGCCCGCGACGCCGGCCACCGGGCCGCGCGGACCGCGGCGGCCAGTGCGCTGGTTCCCGGCCCGCCCGTCGACCTGGTCGCGGTCACCCCGACCACGGCGAGCTGGTCCTCACCCTGCGAGGTCGACCCGCTCGGGGTCTCCCTCGCCGTCAAGGGTGACCTGCTGGTGTCGGCCACCAGCACGATGGCCGAGCACGGCGCCGACCTCGCCGAGGGGCTCTACCAGATCTGGGACACCGCGAAATGGTTCGTCTCCAGCGAGGGACACCGCATCGACCAGCGCATCCGCGAGTGCGGCGGTGGCATCTCGGCCACCTCCGTCGGTGCCGGTGAGACCCAACGCCGGTCCTGGCCGAGCTACCGCGGCCAGTACGGCACCACCGGCTGGGAACTTGTCGACTCGCTGGAGTTGGACGCGCACGCGGCACGGATCGCCGAGGAGTCGCGGGCGCTGCTGACCGCACCGCTCTGCCCCAGCGGCGAGACCGACCTGATCCTCGGCGGCGAGCAGCTGGCCCTGCAGATCCACGAGTCGGTCGGGCACGCCATCGAGTTGGACCGCATCCTGGGTTGGGAGGCGGCCTTCGCCGGCACCTCATGGTTGGATCTCGCACAGCTCGGCTCGCTGCGGTACGGCTCCGAGCTGATGAACATCACCATCGACCCGACCATCCCCGGTGCCCTGGGCAGCTTCGGCTACGACGACGAGGGCTCACCGGCGGTCAAGCGCGACGCGGTACGGGACGGCCGCTGGGTGGGCGTGCTGGCGGGCCGGGACTCGGCCGCCGTCGCGGGCCTCGATCACGGCGGCAGCGTACGCGCCGACGGGTGGGCGCGACTGCCGATGGTGCGGATGACGAACGTGGGCCTGGAACCGGGCCCGCACACCCTGGAGGAGATCGTCGCCGCCACCGACGAGGGGGTGCTCATGGACGTCAACAGGTCCTGGTCCATCGACGACAAGCGGCTCAACTTCCAGTTCGGCTGCGAGATCGGCTGGGAGATCCGCAACGGCCGGCGGGGGCGGATGCTGCGCAACCCGACGTACACCGGCATCGGCCCGCTGTTCTGGCGCTCGATGGACATGCTCTCCTCGGAAACGGTTCCGTGGGGCACCCCGAACTGCGGTAAGGGCCAGCCCGGCCAGATCGGGCACACCGGTCACCCGTCGGCACCGGCCCGCTTCCGCAACGTCCGGGTGGGGGTACGCGCGTGACCGAACACCCGCGGGCCACCCATCGACATGTCGTGGCGGCGCCGTCCGTCGTCACCATCCAGCGGGAGGCGGCGTGAGTGACCCGGCGAAGCCGGCCGATGGCACCGAGTTGGACATCGCCAGCCGCGTGGTGGACCTGGTCACCCGGCTGGCCGGGCCGGCCGCGCAGGCGGAGGTGACGGTGACCCGGGCCGAGTCGGCGTTGACCAGGTTCGCCAACTCGGCGATCCACCAGAATGTGGCCGGCTTCTCCGTGGACGTCCGACTTCGGGTCCACCTGGCCGGGCGTACCGCCGCCGGCAGCGGAAACGCGGTCACCGCCGACGGGTTGCGCGCGCTGGTGGAGCGGGTGTTGACGGCGGCCCGGTTCACTCCGCCGGATCCGGCCTGGCCGGGGCTCGCACCCGTGGCGCCGGTGGCGCCCTCGCCGGGGTGGGATCCGGCCACCGCCCACGCCGGACCGGATCAGCGGGCCGCCCTGGTCCGGGCGTTCGTCGACGCGGCCGCCGGGTTGGCGACCGCAGGCTACTGCCGCACCGGTCACCGCGTGGCGGCGTTCGCCAACTCGGCCGGCCACTTCGCGCGGGCACAGGCGGCCGAGGCCGCGATGGACGGCATCGCCCGGGCCGGCGGCGCGGACGGCACGGCCCGACAGCACGTCGACCGGGTCGCCGACCTCGACGGCACCGGCCTGGGACAGCGTGCCGCCGCGAAGGCGCGGGCGGCCGCTCACCCGGTCGAGCTCTCACCCGGGCGCTACCCGGTGGTGATGGAGCCGCCGGCCGTCGCGGACCTGCTGAAGAACCTCGCCTGGTACGGCTTCAACGGCCGGCGTTACGCCGAACGTCAGTCGTTCGCCGCACTCGGTACGGCCCAGTTCGATCGGGCGGTGACCCTGGTCGACGATCCGCTCGCGGCCTCGGGACTCCCGTTCGACCTGGAGGGTACGCCGAGCCGGGCACTGACCCTGGTGGACGCCGGCACCACCAGCGCCGTGGTCCACGACCGGCGCAGCGCCGCCGAGCTGGGTGTCGCCTCGACCGGGCACGCCTGGGCCGGCAGCGCCACCTTCGGCCCGATTCCCCGCAACCTACGCCTTGCCCCTGCCGACACGGCGGGCGCTGCCGACACGGCGGGCGCTGCGGTCGGCGATGCGGACACCGCCGCCCTGGTCTCCCGGATGGAGCGCGGCCTGCTGGTCAGCGACCTCTGGTACACCCGGGTCCTGGATCCGTTGAGCCTGGTCGTCACCGGTCTGACCCGCAACGGCCTGTGGCTGGTCGAGGGCGGTCGGGTCACCCGTGCGGTCCGCGACCTGCGCTTCACCGAGTCTTATCCGCGGGCGCTCGCGCCGGGTTCGGTCCTGGAGCTGGGTCGGCGCGCGGTACGCCTGCCGGACCGGTTGGACGGTGTCTGGTGGGAGGCGCCGTCGCTGCGGCTGGCCTCGTGGAACTTCACCGGCGGGGCGTCCGGTTGACCGTTTGTCGATCTTTTCCGGACGGCCGAATATTAATCACGGCGAGAGGCTTTCCAACGAGCGGGACACACGGGACACTGCCTTGCGCGGACGGCCCGGCTAGATCGGCGTAACGTGTGTCACTTAGCTGCTCCGGTACGCCGGTGCGGTCGTTGGTGTGCGCAGAACGCGGCAGGCGGTGCGGGTTCGCCCGTCCGCATGCCGCCCGGAAGTGTTCCGCCGCCCGTGACAGGGCCCCGTCAGGGAGACAACGCGAATGACATCATCGGCAACGAAACCGCGGGGTGCGCGCGCACGCGCCGCCATCGCGGCGAAGACGTTGCGGACGGACCGTTGGTGGTTTGCCCCGCTGATCACGGTCATCGGGCTCAGCGCGTGGGTAGCGTACGCGACGGTCCGGGTCTTCATGCACGACTTCTACTGGGTCGAGGATTACCAATACCTGACCCCGTTCTACTCGCCGTGCGTGACGGACCGGTGCCTGCCGGAGGCCGCCCACTTCGGGCGGTACCTGCCCGGCTGGTGGATCATCCCGGACGCCGCGTTCACCCTGCCGTTCCTGCTGCTGTTCCGACTCACCTGCTACTACTACCGCAAGGCGTACTACCGGTCGTTCTGGCTGTCGCCGCCGGCCTGCGCGGTGCCCGATGGTCACTCCTCCTACGGGGGTGAGACCCGGTTCCCGCTGATCGTGCAGAACTCGCACCGGTACTTCTTCTACTTCGCCGCGATCATCTCGTTGATCAACACCTGGGACGCGATCCTGGCCTTCCACAGCCCCGAGGGCTTCGGCTTCGGGCTGGGCAACCTGATCCTGCTCGGCAACGTGGTCATGCTCTGGGCGTACACGATCTCCTGCCACTCCTGCCGGCACATCATCGGCGGCCGACTGAAGAACTTCTCCAAGCATCCCGTCCGCTACCGGGCCTGGGGTTACATCTCCTGGCTCAACGTCCGGCACATGCAGCTCGCCTGGATCACGCTCGGCACGCTGGCCCTGACCGACTTCTACGTCATGGCCGTCAGCGCTGAGTGGATCTCCGACCTGCGGTTCATCAACTGAGGGCCCCTGACATGACGACCACTACCACTCGCATCGAACGACACCACTACGACGTCGTCGTGATCGGGGCCGGCGGCGCCGGCCTGCGGGCGGCGATCGAGGCGCGGCTGGCCGGCAAGAAGACCGCGATCATCTCGAAGTCGCTGTTCGGCAAGGCGCACACGGTGATGGCCGAGGGCGGCGCCGCCGCGGCCATGGGCAACGTGAACAGCCGGGACAGCTGGCAGGTCCACTTCCGGGACACCATGCGCGGCGGCAAGTTCCTGAACAACTTCCGGATGGCGGAGCTGCACGCCAAGGAGTCGCCGCAGCGGATCTGGGAACTGGAGACGTACGGCGCGCTGTTCGACCGCACCAAGGACGGCAAGATCTCGCAGCGCAACTTCGGCGGCCACGAGTACCCCCGACTGGCCCACGTCGGCGACCGGACGGGTCTGGAGCTGATCCGCACCCTCCAGCAGAAGATCGTCTCGTTGCAGCAGGAGGACAAGCGCGAGCACGGCTCGTACGACGCACGGATCAAGGTCTTCTCCGAGACCACCATCACCGAGCTGCTGGTGGACGGAGACCGGATCGCCGGCGCCTTCGGCTACTACCGGGAGTCCGGCGAGTTCGTCCTCTTCGAGGCGCCCGCCGTGGTGCTCGCCACCGGTGGCGTCGGCCGGTCCTACAAGGTCACCTCGAACTCCTGGGAGTACACCGGGGACGGCCACGCGCTGGCGCTGCGCACCGGAGCCACTCTGATCAACATGGAGTTCCTCCAGTTCCACCCGACCGGAATGGTCTGGCCGCCGTCGGTCAAGGGCATCCTGGTCACCGAGTCGGTCCGCGGCGACGGTGGCATCCTGAAGAACTCCGAGGGCAAGCGGTTCATGTTCGACTACGTCCCCGACGTCTTCCGCAAGCAGTACGCGGAGACGCCAGAGGAGGCGGACCGCTGGTACGACGACCCGGACAACAACCGGCGTCCGCCGGAGCTGCTGCCCCGCGACGAGGTCGCCCGGGCGATCAACAGCGAGGTCAAGGCCGGTCGGGGTACGCCGGCCGGCGGCGTCTACCTGGACATCGCCTCCCGGCTGCCGGCCAACGAGATCCGTCGTCGCCTGCCGTCGATGCACCACCAGTTCAAGGGACTGGCCGACGTCGACATCACCAAGGAGCCGATGGAGGTCGGTCCGACCTGTCACTACGTGATGGGCGGCGTGGAGGTCGACCCGGACAGCGGTGCCGCGTACGGCTCGGTGCGTGGGCTGTTCGCCGCCGGTGAGGTCTCCGGCGGCATGCACGGCTCCAACCGGCTGGGCGGCAACTCCCTGTCCGACCTGCTGGTCTTCGGCAAGCGGGCCGGCGGGCACGCGGCCACCTACGTCGACCAGCTGACCGGCCGCCCCCGGGTGGCGGTGACCGCGGTGGAGACGGCGGTGGAGACGGCCCTGGCACCGTTGCAGCGGGACACCGGCGAGAACCCGTACACCCTCCAGCAGGACCTCCAGGCGGTGATGGGGGATCTCGTCGGCATCATCCGGCGGGAGGCCGAGCTGGCGGACGCGCTGGCCCGCCTGGCGGAGCTGCGCGAGCGGGTGGCGAAGGTCAGCGCCGCGGGCGGCCGGCGGTACAACCCGGGCTGGCATCTCGCATTGGACCTGCGCAACATGCTCGTCGTCTCCGAGTGCACCGCGAAGGCGGCGCTGGAGCGTCGGGAGTCGCGCGGCGGCCACACCCGCGAGGACTTCCCCACCATGGATCCGCAGTGGCGACGGGTCAACCTGGTCTGCTCGCTGGTGGGTGACGCCGTCCGCCTGCAGCGCAAGCCGCTGCCGAAGATGCGCTCCGAGCTGGTCGACCTGTTCGACCGCGCCGAGTTGGCCAAGTACCTCACCGACGAGGAACTCACCGAGTTCGACGCCCTCGTCGCCGCCGATGCCGCTGCCACTGACGCGGCCACCGTCGCAGACGCCGAGAAGGAGCGCTGAGGAATGGGCACCCAAACGTCTGGAACGCCCGGCAAGCCGGGCACCAAGCGCCAGTTCCGGATCTGGCGGGGCGACGCCGACGGTGGCGACCTGCTGGACTACACGGTCGAGGTCAACGAGGGCGAGGTGGTCCTCGACGTGATCCACCGGCTGCAGGCCACCGACGCGCCCGACCTGGCCTGCCGGTGGAACTGCAAGGCCGGCAAGTGTGGCTCCTGCTCGATGGAGATCAACGGGATGCCCAAGCTCGGCTGCATGACCCGGATGTCGACGTTCGAGGAGAACGAGACGATCACGGTGACCCCGCTGCGGACGTTCCCGGTCATTCGGGACCTGGTCACCGACGTGTCGTTCAACTACGAGAAGGCGCGGGAGACGCCCGCCTTCGCGCCGCCGACCGATCTGGCCCCCGGCGACTACCGGATGCAGCAGGTCGACGTCGAGCGCTCGCAGGAGTTCCGCAAGTGCATCGAGTGTTTCCTGTGCCAGGACGTCTGCCACGTGATCCGGGACCACGACGAGAACAAGCAGGCGTTCTCGGGGCCCCGGTACTTCATCCGGGCCGCGGAGCTGGACATGCACCCGCTGGACACCAGAACCGACCGCAAGGACTACGCGCAGACCGAACAGGGCCTGGGCTTCTGCAACATCACCAAGTGCTGCACCGAGGTCTGCCCCGAGCACATCAAGATCACCGACAACGGGATCATCCCCATGAAGGAACGGGTCGTCGACCGCAGGTACGATCCACTTGTGTGGCTCGGTAGCAAGATCTTCCGGAGGGGTCAGGTGCCTCAGACCAGCGTGACCAGCGGACACTCCCCGGGCGCGGTGCGCTCCAGCGCTGCGGGCGGCGGTGTGCACTCACATGCCGGCGGCTCCCACGACGCCCAGGCCGAGGTGCAGGCCCAGCAGGGCGTCAACTGGGACCGCGAGGTGCCCCATCCGACCGCCCCGGCGGTCGACGCGAGCGGCAAGCTCCCCCTGACGGAGCTCACCTTCGACCGCGCGGCGGCTCCGTCGCCCTTCGGCGACGACGTCACCTTCCCGCTCCCTCCCGAGCACCTCAACTTCGCCCACCCCGACCAGGACAAACCCACCAACCCCTAACCCCCACCCCACCCCACCCCACCTTGCTTGCGTTGATCATGAGGTTAGCGGCAGTAATTGATCTCCACGATGCCGCTAACCTCATGATCGACAAGCGTTATCCACAGGGGCTGCGGTAGGCGGGGTCGGTCGCCGAGGCTTCGGGGGTGGATGGACGAGGGTGGATTCGGCGGGTCGCCGCGGGGCAGGACGGGCTCGTGTGCCGCGGGCAGGCGCTGGAGCATGGTTACACGCGGCATGAGGTCGACAATCTGGTCACCTCGGGGCGGTGGCAGTCGGTGGCGCGGGCCGTCTATCTGCCGCAGCCCCTCCGGGTGGTGGAGCCGTCCCGGCGCCAACTGGTCCGGGCCGCACTGCTCTCGCTGGGGCCAGCCGCCCATGCGGTCCACGAAAGCGCTGCCGAACTCCACGGCATAGCCGGCCTGCCGAGGTCCGACGAGATTCACGTCGGCCTGCCCGGAGCAGCCGCCAAGCGGGCCCGGGTCCGGCAACCCAACGTCGTGCTGCACCAACTGGAGCACCCGCCGAGGTCCCTGGTCGATCTGGGTGGGTTGCTGGCCACCGATGCCATCACCACAGTCAGCGACGTGATCCTGCGGGTTGAGCGGTACCCGGCCGTCTCGGCTCTGGACTCGGCGTTGAACGCAGGACTGCTGGTCGAGGACGACCTGGCGTCGATCGCGCACCGGATCCGCCGCCGGCGGGGCGCGATCGCGGCCCGCGGTTACCTCGCGGAGACGGATGGGCGCGCCCAGTCCCCACTGGAAACCCGCACCAGGCTGCGCTGTGTCGACGGCCGGGTACCGCCCGACGCGCTGCAACTGGAGATACGCGACGACGACGGATACCTGCTCGGCATCGGCGACCTCGGCTGGCGCGCGCCCCAGGTGATCGCGGAGGCCGACGGCGAAGGCCCGCACCGCCTCCCGGACGCAGTCTTCGCCGATCGCCGTCGCCAGAACCGCCTGACCAACGCCGGCTGGAAGATCCTCCGCTTCACCTGGCAGGACACCCTAGACCCGGCCTACATCCCCTGGGCCGTCCGCCAAGCCCTCGCCACCTCCCGCCCCCGTTGATCATGAGGTTAGCGGCATCGTGGAGATCAACTACTGCCGCTAACCTCATGATCAACGCGCCAGGGGCGGGGGTGGGGGTAGGGGTGGGTGGGGGGCTAGGAGGGGGCGGAGGGCGGCGACTATGGGGGTGTCGGCGGGGAGCCAGGTGACGGTGTCCAGGTCGGTGGCGGAGAGCCACCGCAGGGCGGAGTGTTCGAGGGCCCGGGGTTCGTCGTCGTGCAGGAGGCGCGCGGCATACACCTTGAGGACGGAACGACCGTGTGCCATCCGGACGTCACGGCCGACCCGCGCACCGACCTCCACGCGTACGGCCAACTCCTCGACGCACTCGCGGGCCAGCGCCGCCGTCTCACTCTCTCCCGGCTCCACCTTGCCCCCGGGGAACTCCCACATGCCCGCCACCTCGGGCGGGGCGGATCTGGCGCAGGCGAGCACCCGCCCGTCCCTGATGATGGCCGCGCCAACGATCACCTTCGGATCGCGCCGTACGGCGCGTCCGCCGCCGTTCGCCCGTTCGGTCCGCACGGGCGTCCAGAGTGCCAGATGAATCGGCGGTTTGGGTAGCTTGGTCATCCGTCAGGCCAGGAATCCCCGGAAGTGCGGGCGTGGACACACCCTCCGTGCGACGTAAGACTAGAGGCACCGACAAAGACACGGGGCGGCGACGATTTGGCCACAAGCCGGCAACGAAGCCTGGGAGGAGCGGTGATGCGGGCGCTGTTTGGCGGTCGGACGAAACATGACTACCTCAGCGACGCCCTCACCCTACTGTCCGGTTGGACGCGTGAGGGTGAGCAGATCCGGCGCACTCTCGTCATCGACGACACGCAACACGCGGCGCTGACCGAGCGGGTGAAGGTGGTCGCCGACGCGCTGCATCTGCGCCCGGAGATCAGCCGGCGCGCCGATCACACCCAGATCCGGGTCGGGCACGACAACGAGCCCCTCTCCGAGGGCGAGGTCCTGCTGGCCGCCCGCATCGAGGACGCCTACCGCACGGTCACCGAGAGCTGACGGTGCGTCCGCTGGCGGACGCTGCCTACCGTGGGCACCATGGCCAACGCGATCTATGACCGCAAGGAACAGTTCCAGCAGATCCAGAGCGGGCTGCTCGACGGGGAACAGATCATCGCCGTCTACGACGCCGTCGGCACCGGCACCGGGTTCATCGGGCTGACCGACCGACGCGTCATCATCCAGGACCGCTCGTTCGTCGGCAAGAAGTACGCGATCACCAGCATCCCGTACTCGAAGATCACCAGCGTGAGCGTGGTCAGCAACAAGTCGTGGGGCGGCTCGTTCTTCTCCACCGGCGCGATCGCCATCCACGTCGGTACGCACACCTACGAGGTGGAGTTCCGAGGCGACCAGAAGAGCCACCACGTGCACAACGTGATCCTGCACTACATCAGCTGACCACCTGTCGGGCCGCGCGGCGAATCAGCGCGTACTGCGTGCCCCGGTGAATTTCAGTTGCCGTCGGCCATCGATGCCGATTGACTCACGACCAGCCGAACGAAGGGAGCGACGACATGAGGCACACCGCGACGCCCAGGCAGCGAGTAGGCACCGTCAACCCCATCGAATCGAGGCTTCGTGCGTACGTGGGAATCATCGGACAAGGCGCCGTGCGGCGCCGGTAGCAACGACGGAGGCCGCTGATGTCGGTCTTCGACGATCCGGGACACTTCGGCCGGCTCTGGGCCGACACCTACGACCAGCCTGGCGGTCTACCCGATCCGGCACCGGCGGTGGACTTCCTCGCCGAACTGGCCGGCAGCGGCGGGCGCGGCGGCCAGACCGGCCGTAAGAAATGCGGCGCTGACAGCGCACAGGGCTGAACGAGGCGTGGTCAAGGGAAACCCCGTAAACCTCCGTCGATGACCGCGTCAAGCTACCCGATCCGGGTTATGCCGCGCAGAACGCCACCGGCTTATCGCGTGAGAGCCGCGGTGCTGTCGCCTCGCTGCGGTGCCCGCTGCCCGCCTCAGACGTTGAAGCGGAACTCGACCACGTCGCCGTCCTGCATGACGTACTCCTTGCCCTCGATGCGGACCTTGCCCGCCGCCTTCGCCGCAGCCATCGAACCGGCCTCGACCAGGGCGGCGTAGGAGACCACCTCGGCCTTGATGAAGCCGCGCTGGAAGTCGGAGTGGATCACCCCGGCGGCCTCCGGAGCGGTCGCGCCGATCGGCACGGTCCAGGCCCGCGCCTCCTTGGGGCCGGCGGTGAGGTACGTCTGGAGGCCGAGCGTGCGAAACCCTACCCGGACGAGTTGGTCCAGCCCCGGCTCGGCCTGCCCGATCGACTCCAGCAGCTCCCTGGCCTCCTCCTCGGGCAGGTCCACCAGCTCGGACTCGATCTTGGCATCCATGAAGACGGCCTCGGCGGGAGCCACCAGCGCCCGGAGTTCGTCGAGGAACTGGGCGTTGTTCAGCTCGGCCTCGTCGACGTTGAAGACGTAGAGGAACGGCTTGGTGGTGAGCAGGTGCAGCTCGCGCAGGTGCTCCAGCTCGATGTTGGCTGCTGCCGCACCGGCGTACAGGGTGGTGCCGTTGTCCAGCACCTCGACCGCGGCCTTAGCGGCGGCCACCGCGGCGGCCCGGTCCTTACGGAGCTTGGCCTCCTTCTCCAGCCGGGGCAGGGCCTTCTCCAGCGTCTGCAGGTCGGCCAGGATCAGCTCGGTGTTGATCGTCTCGATGTCGTCGGCCGGTGAGACCTTGCCGTCGACGTGCACCACGTTCGGGTCGGAGAACGCCCGCACGACCTGGCAGATCGCCGAGGCGTCACGGATGTTGGCCAGGAACGCGTTGCCCCGCCCCTGGCCCTTCGAGGCGCCCCGCACCAGGCCGGCGATGTCGACGAACGACACCGGGGCGGGGATCACCTTCTGCGAGCTGAAGATCTCGGCGAGCTTGTGCAGCCGCTCGTCCGGCAGCCCGACCACACCGACGTTGGGCTCGATGGTCGCGAACGGGTAGTTCGCGGCGAGCACGTCGTTCTTGGTCAGCGCGTTGAACAGGGTGCTCTTGCCGACGTTGGGCAGGCCGACGATGCCGATGGTGAGACTCACGACGAGCCAGCTTACGCCGGTACCGCCCGGCCGCCGGCAGGTAGGCCCGACCGGCCGTCAGCGCTCCGCCGGACCGGGTCGGCCCGACCCGGTCCGGGCGTTACGGGTCGTGTTGCGGCGCTCCCTGGCGCGGCACCAGCAGGTCGATCCGTAGCGCACCGGAGGCGAGCTCGGCGGCGGCGGCGAGTGGCAGCGTGAAACGGGCGTCGGCGGCGGGCGCGGCGTGTCGCGACTCACCGAGCATCCAGTGGATCTCGTCGGCCGTCCACCCCATGGCCGGTCGAGCGGCGATCTCCCGGAGCAGCCGCAGCGCGGCGCGGGTGTCGTCGTCATAGAAGCGCATGCACCAGTGGTGCACCCATATCCCGAGCGAGCGCACCCCGTCCTGGTCGAGCGAGCCGACCAGCCGGCCACAGGCGGTGTCGCCGAAGGCACGACCCGGATCGTCGGCGCGGTCCCGCTCGATGGCCCCGACCGCGGCCGGAGCTACGGCGCGCATCCGGCGATAGAAGCGCTGGACCACTGTCGGGTCGAGTGGTGGGGGCTCGTGTCCCGACGCCGCCCGCCCCGCCACGCTAACCATTGCCGCACCCTTCTGGAGTTGGTGGCCGCACGCTACCCACCACAACCGACAGTCCCCCTCCCCCCGCCCCACCCCCACCCCTTGCCGCGAGGCGGAGGGTGTGGTCCGAATTCCGCGAGCCGGGTGGGTGGGGGCGGGCGCATCATCGGTTACGTGGAACTCGACTTCGAACGGTGTTACCGGGCCGTCGACAGCCGTGACCAGCGGTTCGACGGCTGGTTCTATACCGGGGTGACCTCAACCGGGATCTACTGCCGGCCGTCCTGTCCGGCGATGACCCCGAAGCGACGCAACGTGCGTTTCTTCCCGTCGTCGGCGGCGGCCCAGCGGTCCGGGCTGCGCGCGTGCCGTCGCTGCCGCCCGGACGCCTCCCCCGGCTCACCTCAGTGGGACGTACGGGCCGACGTGGTCGGCCGGGCGATGCGACTGATCGCCGACGGCGTGGTAGATCGAGACGGGGTGCCGGGGCTGGCCGCCCGGCTGGGCTACACCGAACGGCACCTGCATCGGATGCTGCGGGCGGAACTCGGCGCGGGGCCGCTGGCACTGGCCCGGGCCCAGCGCGCGCAGACCGCCCGCACCCTGATCGAGACGACCGGGCTGGGCCTGGCCGAGATCGCGTTCGCCGCCGGGTTCGGCAGCGTCCGCCAGTTCAACGACACCGTACGCGCGGTCTACGGCGCACCGCCGTCGCAGTTGCGTAGCGGAAACGGCACGGCCGTCGGTGGTGCGGGCACGGTCACCCTGCGGCTGGCGTACCGGCCGCCGCTGCACGCCGTCGCGCTGCTTGATTTCCTCGCCCGGCGCACGCTGCCCGGCATCGACGAGGTGGTCGACGGGGCGTACCGGCGGGGGCTGCGGCTGCCGCACGGCCCCGGCGAGGCCACGCTCACCCCGGCGGCCGGTCACGTGACGGCGACGCTGCGCCTGACCGACCTGCGCGATCTGGCGCCCGCCGTGGCCCGCTGCCGACGGCTGCTCGACCTGGACGCGGATCCGGCCGCCGTCAACCAGACGCTCGCCGCCGACCCCGCGCTGGCCGCGACGGTGACGGCCGAGCCCGGGGTACGCGTCCCCCGCGCGGTGGACGGCTTCGAGATGGCCGTCCGCGCCATCGCCACCCAGCAGGTTTCCGTGGCCTCCGCCCGTACCACCCTCACCAACCTGCTCGCCCACACCGGCGCAGTTGATCAGGAAGTTCTGGTCTCGGAGAGCGCTTCCGGCCGGCGCGATGCTCTTGGTCGATGGGATGGGTCGCGGGGTGGGGCGCTGCGCGGGTTCGCGACCGTGGAGGAGGTGCTGGGGGTGCCGGATTCGGGGTTCCGGATGCCGGTGGGGCGGCGCGAAACGATCCGGGCGGTGGCGCGGGCGGTCGCAGCCGGTGAGCTTGACCTGGAGTCGGGTGGTGATCGGGAGGAGACGGTGCGGCGGCTGACCGCGATTCCTGGCGTCGGCGCCTGGACCGCGGGCTACCTGGCCATGCGCGCGCTCGGCGACCCCGACACGTTCCTCCCCACCGACCTCGCGCTACGTCGGGGCGCCGCCGCCCTCGGCCTCACCGACAGCCCCAAGATCCTCGACGGGTACGCCGTCCGCTGGCGCCCCTGGCGCTCGTACGCCGTGATCCGTCTCTGGCGGTCGGCGTGAGCCCGGCCGCCGGCTCCAGCCGAGTCCAACCGCCCGGCCCAGCCTGGGTCCACCGGGCAGGCCAGCATCGACCCAACCCTGGAGAGCCGCATGAGCAGTACGAACACCACGAGCAGCATGATCGACAGCACCGTCATCGACACCCCCGCCGGGCCGTTCACCGTTCTTGTCGGCCCGGACGGCGCGGTACGGGCGTCCGGGTTCACTCCGGACCCGGCGAACCTGCTGCCGCTGGTGCACCCCGGCCTGCGTGGTCAGCCTCGACACCGGCCGGACCTCGGTCCGGTCACCGCAGCCGTCACCGACTACCTCGACGGCAACCTGACCGCGGTCGACGACGTCCCGGTCGAACAGCACACCGGCGGGGCGTTCATGGAACATGCCTGGCAGGTGTTGCGCGACGTCAAACCGGGCGCACCGGTCACCTACACCGGGTACGCCGCCCTGGCCGGCCGCCCCACCGCGGTACGCGCCGCTGCGGCGGCCTGCGCCCGCAATGCCGCCGCGCTGTTCGTCCCCTGCCACCGGGTGCTGCGCACCGACGGCACGCTCGGCGGCTACCGCTGGGGGCTGCCGGTGAAACGCTGGCTCCTCGACCACGAACGACTCGGCTAGCAACGCACAATCGGCAACCATCACGGTGTGCAACGGCACTCGCCGGTCACCCGCCGACCAGAGCCAAAGGGGTGGGAGGTGGTAGGGCGGCGGGCGGCGACGGCGGCGCAGCTGACAGCAAGCCGACACCGACATCGCCGTCAGATGCGGCTACCGTCGGGTAGTGGCTGCGGGGAGCGGCGGCGGCCCGGCCGACCGGGGCGAGATCCGTCGACATCCCCTGCGCAACCTCTGGCGGCTGCGCCGCTACCTGCGTCCACACGCCTTCGAGTTCGGGTGGCTGATGCTGGCCGGGCTCGCCGCCACGGGTGCCGGCATCGCCGTACCTCTGGTGGCGCAACGGGTGGTCGACGGGCCGGTGGCCCGGCGTGACCTGACCGGTCTGTTCCTGCTGGCCGGGCTGGCACTGCTGCTCGGCCTGACCGAAGCCCTGCTGATCTTCATCCGGCGGTGGGTACAGTCGTCGTCCTCGTTGGCGATGGAGGCAGCCATCCGCAACGATGTCTACGCCCACCTGCAACGGCTCTCCGCCAGCTTCCACGACCGGTGGCCGTCCGGTCAGTTGCTCTCCCGGATCACCAGCGACCTGTCGGTGCTGCGCCGCTTTCTCTCCTTCGGCCTGTTCTTTCTCGTTCTCAACCTGGTCACCTACCTGGCCGTGGTGGTGCTGCTGATCCGGTTGCATCCCACACTGGGGATGCTGGTGGCCGCCAGCGCGGCGCCGCTGTTCCTGATCGCCCGCCGCTTCGGTCGGCACTACCATGTCGCGTCCCGCCGGATGCAGGACCAGCAGGGCGACGTGGCCACGCTGGTCGAGGAGACCGCTCAGGGGCTACGCACGATGAAGGCGTACGGGCGGGGGCCGCAACTGGTCGCCCGGTTCGCCGCCGGCACCGAGGCGCTGCACGACACCGGGATCGGCAAGGGACGGCTGCTCGCCCGCACCTCGGCGCTGCTCGACCTGGTGCCGAACCTGACTCTGGGCACGGTCCTGGTGGCCGGGACCGCCGCGGTCGCCGGCGGACGACTCACCATCGGTCAGCTCGTGGCCTTCGTCAGCCTTCAGTTGATGCTGATCTGGCCGGTGCAGTCGCTCGGCTGGATCATCGCCAACGGGCAGGAGGCGGCCACCGCCGCGGACCGGATCCAGGAGGTGCTGGACACCCGGCCGGCCATCGTGGAGCATCCGGTCGCCATCGCCCTGGAGCGCTCGACGGTGCGCGGTCGGCTCCGCTTCGAGGGAGTGGGCTTCCGTTATCCGGCAAGCCCGGTTCCGGTACTGCGCGGCCTCGATCTCACCGTCGAGCCCGGCGAGACCGTGGCCGTGGTCGGTGCCACCGGCAGCGGCAAGAGCACCCTGTTGTCCCTGGTACCTCGACTGCACGACGTCAGCGCCGGCCGTATCACCCTCGACGGGTACGACCTGCGGGGCCTGCGGCTGGCTTCGCTGCGCGGCCTGGTCGGGTTCGCCTTCGAGGAGCCGACGCTGTTCTCCATGTCGGTGTGGGAGAACCTCACCCTGGGCCGAGCCGACGCCGGCGAGGACGAGGTCCGGGCCGCGCTGACGCTGGCCCAGGCCGAGTTCGCGTACGACCTGCCGTGGGGGCTGCGTACCCGGCTCGGGGAGCAGGGCCTGTCGCTCTCCGGCGGCCAGCGGCAACGACTCGCCCTGGCCCGGGCGGTGCTGATCCGACCGGCCGTGCTCGTGCTCGACGACCCGCTCTCCGCGCTCGACGTGCACACCGAGGCGCTTGTGGAGTCGGCGCTCAAGCGGGTGCTGCGCGACACCACCGCGCTGCTGGTGGTGCACCGCCCGTCCACCATCGCCCTGGCCGACCGGGTGGCGTTGCTGGAGCACGGCCGGATCACCGCCGTCGGCACCCATGCCGCGCTGCTCGCCGACGTGCCCGCGTACCGTGGGCTGCTCTCCGCCGAGCCGACCGCGTCGACGACCGCCGGAACACCGACGTCGACCGATCCAGCGCCCGGTGGCTCTCCCCTGGTGCTCTCGTGACCGCCGCGTCGGCCGTGCCGGATCCACCGCCCGGAGCGGACCCGACTGACTGGCGGGGGGTGGCACCCGACCCGCACGCCGACCGCAGCCTCGCCGAGGACACCGATCCGGCGGCGGTGGCCCGGCTGCGGGCCCGCAGCCGGGCGCTGCTGGCGGACATGCTGCGCCCGCACCGGACCCGGCTGGGCACGGCGGTCGCGCTGCTGTTGACCCAGAACGCCGCGGCCATGTCCGGGCCGTACCTGGTCATGCTCGGCATCGACCGGGCGATCGAGCCGCTCCGGGCCGGCGAGCCCGGCCCGTTGATCACCGTGGCCGTGTCGTTCGCCGCTGCGGCCGGCATCGAGTACGCGGCCCGGCGTGGCTTCCTCAGCATCTCCGCCCGGATCGGCCAGGCCGTCCTGCTCGACCTGCGCCGCCGGGTGTACGCGCACTTCCTGCACCTGCCGGTGGCGTTCCACGAGCGCTACACGTCAGGACGGATGATCTCGCGCCTGACCAGTGACATCGACTCGATCGCCGAGCTGGTCGACGGGGGTGTCGAGAGCCTGGTGATGGCCGCCCTGACGATCGTCTCGGTGGCCGGCATCCTGCTCTGGCTGGACCTGCCGCTGGCGTCGGTGACGCTGCTCGCCTTTCCGCTGTTGTTCTGGCTGTCCCGCTGGTTCGCCCGGGCCTCGGCCTCCGCGTACCGGCGTACCCGGGAGGCGATGGCGCTGGTCATCGTCCATTTCGTCGAGTCGATGCGGGGTGTCCGGGCGGTGCAGGCGTACCGCCGCGAGGCACGCAACCAACACATCTTCGACTCGGTGAGCGACGACTACCGGCGCTCCAGCCGGCACGCGTTCCACCTGATCGCTACCTACTCACCGGGCATCAAATTGATCGGCAACGTCACCGTCGCGGTGGTGCTCTGCTATGGCGGTGCCCGGGTGCTGGGCGGCGACACCGGGGTCGGTGTGCTCGCGGCCTTCCTGCTCTACCTGCGCCGGTTCTTCGAGCCGATGCAGGAGCTGAGCCAGTTCTACAACTCCCTACAGTCGGCGACGGCGGCGTTGGAGAAGCTCGCCGGGGTGCTCGACGAGCGTCCCTCGGTCGCCGAACCGACCCGACCCGTGCCACTGCCCGACGGCGCGACTCGCGGCGCGGTCCGCTTCCACGCGGTGTCGTTCGGGTACCGCCCGGACTCGCCGATCCTCACCGGGCTGGACCTCACCGTCCCTGCCGGTCAGACCGTGGCCCTGATCGGGCCGACCGGCGCCGGCAAGTCCACCGTCGCCAAGCTGCTCGCCCGGTTCCACGACCCGGACACCGGCACGGTCACCCTCGGTGGTGTGGACCTGCGCGCGGTGGCCGACGCGGACCTGCGCCGGGCGATGGTGCTGGTCACCCAGGAGACGCACCTGTACGGCGGCACCATCGCGGACAACATCCGGTTCGGCCGTCCGGACGCCGACGACGAGGCCGTGGAGGCCGCCGCCCGGGCGATCGGCGCACACGACTTCATCGCGGCGCTGCCCGACGGGTACGCCACCGAGGTGCACCGGCGCGGCGGACGGCTCTCCGCCGGCCAGCGGCAGCTGGTCGCCTTCGCGCGGGCCTTCCTGGCCGACCCGGCGGTGCTGATCCTCGACGAGGCCACCTCCTCGCTTGACGTCCCGACCGAACGTCTGGTGCAGCGCGCGCTCGGCAGCATCCTGCGGGACCGGACCGCGCTGGTGATCGCGCACCGGCTCTCCACGGTGGAGACCGCCGACCGGGTGCTGGTCCTCGACCGGGGCCGGATTGTCGAGGACGGACCGCCGGCCGAGCTGATCGTCGGCGGGGGCCGGTACGCCGCCCTGCACCGCCAGTGGCGCGACTCGCTGCGCTGACCCGTTGGTGATCAGGTAATGGCGTGCCCACCACGGTCCCGGTGCCTACGATCTACGGATGGCTGATACGGCGGGAACGGCCCGCACCGGGGTCCCCGAGCGTCCGGGTCTGGACGGCATCGAGGAGACCTGGTCGCGCCGCTGGCAGGAGGAGGGCACGTACGCGTTCGACCGCTCGAAGGAGCGCTCGGACGTATACGCGATCGACACCCCGCCGCCGACCGTATCGGGCGAGCTGCACATGGGGCACGTCTTCTCGTACACGCACACCGACCTGGTCGCCCGGTTCCAACGGATGCGCGGCCGGACGGTCTTCTACCCGATCGGCTGGGACGACAACGGCCTGCCCACCGAGCGCCGGGTGCAGAACGTGTACGGGGTCCGGTGTGACCCCTCGCTGCCGTACGACCCGGACTGGGAGCCGCCGACCGGGCCCGTGGACGACGCCGCCCGGAAGAACCCGACCCCGATCTCCCGGCGCAATTTCATCGAGCTGTGCGAGCGGTTGACCGTCGCCGACGAGCAGGTCTTCGAGGCGTTGTGGCGGCGGCTCGGCCTGTCGGTGGACTGGTCGTTGATGTACACCACCATCGGCGCGGCGGCCCGCGCCACCTCCCAGCGGGCGTTCCTGCGCAACCTGGCCCGGGGCGAGGCGTACCAGGCCGAGGCGCCGACGCTCTGGGACGTCGGTTTCGCCACCGCCGTGGCGCAGGCCGAACTGGAGGACCGGGAACGCCCCGGCGCGTACCACCGGTTGCGCTTCCACGGACCCGGTGGGCGGGCGGTGCTGATCGACACCACCCGGCCGGAACTCCTGCCGGCCTGCGTCGCGCTGGTCTGCCACCCCGACGACGAGCGGTACGCGGACCTGGTCGGCACCTCCGTGCGTACCCCGGTGTTCGGGGTGGAGGTGCCGGTGCGCGCGCACCCGCTGGCGGACCCGGCCAAGGGCACCGGCATCGCGATGGTCTGCACCTTCGGCGATCTGACCGACGTGACCTGGTGGCGGGACCTGGCCCTGGACACCCGGGTGGTGATCGGCCGGGATGGCCGGCTGCTGCCGGAGCCACCCGCCGGGGTGCCCGCGCAGCCGTACGCGGCGCTGGCCGGGCAGACCGTCAACGGCGCCCGGCGGACGGTGGTGGAGCAGCTGACCGAGGCGGATGACCTGGTCGGTGAGCCGCGCCCGATCAGCCACCCGGTGAAGTTCTACGAGCGGGGCGACCGGCCCCTGGAGATCGTCTCGACCCGGCAGTGGTACCTGCGCAACGGTGGCCACGACACCGATCTGCGAGAGGAACTGCTGGCCCGTGGCCGGGAACTGCGCTGGGTGCCGGAGCACATGCGGCACCGCTACGAGCACTGGGTCGGCGGCCTCACCGGCGACTGGCTGGTCAGCCGGCAGCGCTACTTCGGGGTGCCGGTACCGGTGTGGTACCGGCTCGACGACGCTGGCGAACCGGACTGGACCCAGCCTCTCACGCCGGCGGAGTCCGCGCTGCCGATCGACCCGTCCGAGGACGCCCCGCCGGGGTACGACGAGTCGCAGCGCGGCGTGCCGGGCGGCTTCACCGGCGACCCGGACGTGCTGGACACCTGGGCCACCTCGTCGTTGACCCCGCAGATCGTCGGCGGCTGGGAACGGGACCCGGATCTGTACCGGCGGGTCTTCCCGATGGACCTGCGCCCGCAGGGGCACGACATCATCCGCACCTGGCTGTTCGCCACAGTGGTCCGGTCGCATCTGGAGCACGGCGTGCTGCCCTGGCGGACGGTGGAGCTGTCCGGCTGGATCCTCGACCCGGACCGCAAGAAGATGTCGAAGTCCAAGGGGAACGTGGTGACCCCGATGGCGCTGCTCGAACAGCACGGCTCGGACGCGGTGCGGTACTGGTCGGCCAGCGGCAAGCCCGGCACCGACCTGGCCTTCGACCCGGCCCAGATCCGGATCGGCCGACGGCTCGCCACCAAGCTGCTCAACGCGTCGAAGTTCGCGCTCGGGTCGGGTGCCGCCGACGCGCTGCGTGCCCCGGCCACCGAACCACTCGACCGGGCCATGCTCGCCGAACTGTCCGGGGTGGTGGCCATCGCGACAGCGGCGTTCGAGGCGTATGACCACACGGCCGCGTTGCAGGCCACCGAGTCGTTCTTCTGGCGGTTCTGCGACGACTACATCGAGTTGGTGAAGGAACGTGCCTACGGCAGCGGGGCCGGCGCGGACTCGGCCCGGGCTGCGCTGGCCACGGCGCTGTCGGCGCAGCTGCGGCTCTTCGCCCCGGTGCTGCCGTACGCGACCGAGGAGGTCTGGTCGTGGTGGCGGTACGGTTCGGTGCACCGCGCGCCGTGGCCGACCACGTACGAGGTGGGCCGGGCGATCCAGGGCGACGGTGATCCGCACCTGCTGCGGCTCGCCGCCGACGCGCTGGGGCAGGTCCGCCGGGCCAAGTCCGAGCGGAAGCTGTCGATGAAGGCGGAGGTGCCGCTGGCCGAGGCGCTCGGCCCGGCCGCGCTGCTCGACCAGCTCACGTTGGTCATCGACGACCTGCGCGCGGCGGGCCGGATCGACAAGCTCGACCTGCTCCCCGACCGCACTCCCGAGCTGGTCATCGCCTGCGCCTTCTGACCGCGCCGGGACCGCGCCCCGCTGGCACCCGGGCACCATCGGGGACGGTGCTGCCTCGACGGCGCGGGAGGCAGCACTTCCCCCGAAAGTGCTGCCTCCCGCGCCCGCCCGGGGGTGGGTCAGCTGGTTTCGCCGGCTACCGAGAAGGAGCGCAGGCGGTCGATGGCGAGGAAGGTGGCGGCGACGATGATCAGCGCGGTCATCACCGCCGCCACCGACACGGAGACGGTGGTGCCGAGCAGGTCGGTCGGGGCGAGCCGGTCGGCCAAAGCGATCACGTAGTGCTGGATCGACAGCACCCGGGTGCCGCTGACCACGTTGCTGAGCAGCCCTTCCCAGATCAGCACGTAGACCAGACCGAGCAGCACCGGTCGCCGGGTGAGCAGGCTGGCCACCATGAACAACGCCGTGTAGGCCAGCGCACCGACCGACGCGGCGACGGCGAGCGCCACGCCGAGGCGTACCGAATCGGCCAGCAGGCCCGCCGCGAACAGCGGGACCGCGACGGTGACCGCGGTGACGCCGGCCGCGACGGCCAGCTTCGGCAACACGATCTGCCAGCGCGGCAGTGGCGTGGTGAGCACGTGCACCACCGTGCCGTCGTCGATCTCGGCCCCGAGCACGCCGGTGCCGACGATCAGGGAGACCACCGGCAGCACCACGGCCAACCCGAGGCCGACAAGCACCGGTGGGCCCCAGTCGGTGGGTTCGACACCGAGCCCCCGGGAGAGCACGGCCAGCCCCACCAGCAGTACCGGAAGCGGAAGCAACAGCAGGAACCGGCGACGCCCGAACAGGCCACGCACGGTGATCCACGAGACAGTGGACATCAGGCCTCCACCAGGTAGGAGAAAACGCTCTCCAGGGACTCGTCCTCGGGTATCAGTTGCTGGACCCGGATGCCCCGGGCCAGAGCGACCTTCGGCAGCATCCGGGTGAAGGCGCCGTAGTCACCGGCGCGTACGGTCAGGCCGTCGCGCCCCAGCTCGACCCCGCTCACCGACGTCTCGGCCATCAAGGCGACGGCCAGCGCCCGTTCGTCGGTGGACCGGATGGTGAAGACGTGCGGCCGGTTGGTCATCAGCCGCCGGATGGTCCGGAAGTCACCGGAGGCGGCGAGCCGACCGGCGACCATCACCTGGACCGTGCCGGAGACCTGCTCGACCTCCTCCAGGATGTGTGAGCTGAACAGGATCGTCCGACCCGCGTCGCCGAGGGAGTGCAGCAACTCCATCATGTGCAACCGCTGGCGCGGGTCCATGCCGTTGAACGGCTCGTCCAGCAGCAGCACCTGCGGGTCGTGCACCAGCGCCGCCGCCACCCGGGTGCGCTGCCGCATGCCTTTGGAGTAGGTGCCGATGCGGCGGTCCTGGGCGTCGGCCATCTCCACCAGGTCGATGGCGCGGCGGGCCGCGGCCTGCGGATCCGGCAGCTTGTGCAGCTTCGCGGTGGCCAGCACGAACTCGTACGCGGTGAGGAAGCTGTGCACCGCCTCCCGCTCGCTGACCAGGCCGAGCCGGCGGTAGACCTCCGGGTTGCGCCAGGTGGGCCGACCGTCCAGGGTCACCGCGCCCCGGGACGGGGTGAGGAAGCCGGCCATCATGTGCAGCAGGGTGGTCTTGCCCGCCCCATTGGGGCCGAGCAGCCCGGTGACCCCGGGCCCGAGGCTCATGCTCACGTTGTTGACCGCGACCACGTTGCCGTACCAGCGGGAGACGCCGGCCAGGTCGAGGGTGCTGGTGGTGGCCGCCGGTGCGGCGGTGTCCGTCATGGTCATCGTGCGGCCACCTTCTTGTAGCGGGCCAGCAGCAGGGCGACGCAGCCCGCCACGAGCGCGACGGCGGCCAGCGCGTACACCGGGCCGAACGGCCCGAGGTCGAGGTCGGCGGTGTTGGCCTCGGTGATCAGCAGGTCGCGCATCGTCCAGAGGCCGACGCCCTCCACCAGGGTGGGCGGCGAGGCGATGCCGGCGAGCTGGTTCGCCGCCTGCGAGGGCAGGACCGTCAGGATGCCGACGATCGGCGTGGTCATCAGGAACACGGCCACGATTCCGCCGGCGGCGAAGGCGCGCTTGCCGGTGAGCGAGGCGATCAGCAGACCGACCGAGGCGAAGACCACCGCCCACAGTCCGGCGTAGAGCAGCCCGGGCAGCAGGTCGAGCAGTTCGTCCCAGACCGCGCCCATGTTGTCGGCGGTGAAGGCACCACCGAGGAACATCAGCAGTTGCGGCGCGCCGAGCAGCAGGAACAGCGCGGTCACCAAAGCCAGCAGCTTGGCCAGCGGGTAGTCGGCGTGCGGCAGGGGCCGGGAGAAGTACAGCGGCAGCACCCCACTGCGCATGTCCCGGGAGACCAGTTCGGGCGCGGCCACCGCGACGAAGAAGATGACCAGCCAGCTCATCGCGTCGGCGAACTGGGCGTACGTCATGATCACTTCGCCGATCTGGCTGCGGATCGCGGTCACCGCGGCGGCGACCAGCAGCACGATGCCGACCACCAGCCAGGGAAAGATCTTGGCTTTGGCGCTCCGACCCAGCCCGAAGGCGGTCCGCACGCCGTGCAGGTACAGCGCCCCGAAGACGTGTCGGCGACCGAGCCGGGGACCGGTGTAGCGCTGGTAGCCGATGTCGTGGATGACGCCGGTCGGCTCAGGCATGGCTGTTCTCCCTCCGGGCGAAGAGTTCGGCCACCCGGTGCCGGCGCTGGTCCAGCCGGTGCAGGGGCAGGTCCAGCTCGGCCACCGCACCGAGGATCAGGTCGTAGGTGCCCTGGTCGGCCAGCGGCACCAGCAGCAGCCTGCCTTCCCGGCCGACCGGCAGGTCGAGCGCGGCCAGCCGGGTCGCCAGCGCCTCGGTGCCCTCGCTGACCTCGACCGCGAGCACGTCGGTGGCCGAGGTCATGGCGGCGATGTGGTCGGCCCGCAGCAGCCGCCCGCCCTCGATGGCGACCAAAGTGTCGCAGATCCGCTCGACCTCGCCGAGCAGGTGTGAGCAGACCAGTACGGAGATGCCGAACTCGGTGCCGATCCGCTGCACCAGCGCGAGCATCGCGTCCCGCCCGGCCGGGTCGAGGCCGTTGGTGGGCTCGTCGAGCAGCAGCAGGTCGGGATCGTGCACCAGCGCCTGGGCGAGCTTGACCCGCTGCTTCATGCCGGTGGAGTAGCCGCCCACCGGCCGGTGGCGCTCCTCGTGCAGACCGACGTGGCGCAGCGCCTCGGAGGCCCGTTCCCGGGCGACCGTGCGCGGCAGGCCGCTGATCCGCCCCAGATGGGTGACCAGTTCGGCGGCGGAAAGGTCGGGCGGCAGGCAGTCGTGCTCGGGCATGTAGCCGACCCGGGCCCGCACCGCCGCCGGGTCGGTGGTCGGATCCAGGCCCAGCACCTGTATCCGGCCGCGGGTGGGAGTGAGCAGGCCGAGCAGCAGCTTGATCAGAGTCGACTTGCCGGCGCCGTTGGCGCCGACCAGACCGACGATCCCTGGTTCCACCGCGACCGTCAGATCGGACAGTGCGGTGACCCCGCCGCCGTAGACCTTCGTCAACGACTCGGTTGCGATCAGTGTCACGCCCGTAAGCCTAGAGCCGTGGGACAATGCACCGCGCTCCGGAAGCAACCCCCGTTTCCCTGATACCGGCGCCGATTTCCCCTAGGGAGATCCGCCGCCACCCGGGCAGTCGGTTCGCAGTTCGTAAGATTTGCCCGGCTGACAGGGCGCGAACAGCCACGACAGACTGGGACATGCTCATTCGCCGTCTGTTCCGCACCCCGCTCACCTGGGTCGCGATCACCGTGCTGGCCGCTGGTTCGGCGTTCGGCCTGTACTGGTTCCAGCCGTGGAAGCTGCTGACCGACGCCGAGGTGGCCGAGCGGCTCACCGTGGTCGCCACCCCGGCGACGTCCGCCGCACCAACCGGTTCGGCCACGGCGACCGCTTCCGCCTCCCCGGACGCCACGGCGGCGACCCTGGTCAGCTCCGGCGACTTCATCAGCCACGAACACGACACCAGCGGAAGCGCGCGGATCGTGCGCACCGGCGACGGGCAGCACCGGCTGGAGTTGGTCGGTCTGAACACCTCCAACGGCCCCGACCTGCGGGTGTGGCTGACCGACCAGCCGGTGATCGAAGGTCGGGACGGGTGGCACGTGTTCGACGACGGCCGCTGGGTCGAGTTGGGGCGGCTCAAGGGCAATCGCGGCAACCAGGGTTACGCGATTCCGGACGATGTCGAGCTGTCGGACCTGACCAGCGTCTCCATCTGGTGCAAGCGGTTCGCGGTCTCGTTCGGCGCGGCCACGCTGGGCTGAGCGGCCGAACGCGTACGACATCGCGAAGCGGCCCGTCGACAGCAGTGACACGGCGGGCATGGTGGCGCTCTCGACCGATCGGCGACCGGCTGCGAAACTGTGTGCCGGTCGCCGGAGTTGGGGGTCTGATGAGCAACGGGTGGGTGCTGCCCGACGAGGTGCTGCGGGAGGCTCCGGCGTACACGCCGCGTCCCGGTGAACTCGCTGATCTCGAGCTGCTGTTGATCGGTGCGTACGCGCCGCTGGCCGGCTTCATGACCCGGGCCGACCTGGTCTCGGTCAGTCGCCGGGGCCGGCTCGTCGACGGTGCCCCATGGCCGGTCGCCGTCCCGCTCCAGGTGCCCGCGACGGTGGTGCAGCAGCTCGACCTCGCCGACCCCGGCCGCCGGACGTTGGTGCTGACCGACAGCGAGGGCGCCCCGATGGCGGCCCTGGAGGTGACCGACGCCTGGACGATCCGCGACGGCGTGGCCGGGGTCGGCGGCACCGTACGCCGGCTGGGCTACGGCGCTCACGGTCCGTTCCAGCGGCTGCGGCGTACGCCCGAGGAGGTCCGCGCGTTGCTGCCGCCGGGCCGGGTGCTCGGGGTGGTCGCCGACCGGCCGCTGCACCGGCCGCAACTGGCGCAGATCGCACACGCCGTGCGCACCCTGAGCGCCCACTTGCTGATCATGATTCCGGTGGGCGAGGACGGCACCGGTGGACTGCCGCCGGAGGCGCTGGTCCGTAGCGTGTTCGCCGCCCGGGACCGGATGCCTCCGGCGACCCTGGTCGCCGTGCCGTTCTCCCGGCGACGCGACGAGATCAGTGACGCCCTGCTGCTGGCCCGGGTCTCCGCCGCGTACGGCGTCACCCACCTGCTGTCCACCGGCGAGATGCTCTCCGGGGCCGGGCTGCGGGTGCTGGTGCCCCGCGAGTTGGCCTACGACAATCGGGACGGCCAGTGGCGCTGGCGCGATGACATCCCGCCCCGCAACCGGCGGCTGGCGCTGAGCCAGGCAGAGATCGAAGACCTGCTGGACCGGGGTTTCCCGCTGCCCGAGTGGCACACCCCCCCGGCGGTGGCGAAGGAGCTGAGCCGGGTCCGGCCGCCCCGGCGGCACCGCGGCCTGGTGGTGTTCCTGACCGGGCTCTCCGGTTCCGGCAAGTCGACGGTCGCCCGGGGGCTCGCCGACGCGCTGCGCGAGCAGGGCGAACGTACCGTCACGCTGCTCGACGGTGACGTGGTTCGTCGCGAGCTGACCGCTGGGCTGGGCTTCAGCAAGGCCGACCGGGACACCAACGTGCGTCGGATCGGGTGGGTCGCCGCCGAGATCGCCCGGCACCACGGCATCGGCATCTGCTGCCCGATCGCCCCGTACGCCCAGGCCCGGGCGACCGCCCGGGAGATGGCGACGGCGGCGGGTGCCGGGTTCGTGCTGGTGCACGTCGCGACTCCGCTGGAGGTCTGCGAGAAACGCGACCGCAAGGGTCTGTATGCCCGGGCCCGGGCGGGACTGCTCACCGGGATGACCGGCGTCGACGACCCGTACGAGGAGCCGACCGACGCGGATCTGGTGTTGGACACCACCGATCTCACCGTCGACGAGGCGGTGCAGCGGGTCCTGCACCAGCTGACCGAGACCGGTTGGGTGGAGCCGCGCCTGCCCGCGCTCTGATATCGGGGCACCTTCCCTTCCGATGGTCGATCCTGAACGCTAGTGTTTGCTTCTGTTCAGATCTGTTCGCTCAGGTGAAGGTCGGGAGGGGTCGATGCTCGCGCGGCAGCGCCATGCGGCGATTCTCGACCGGGTCCGGGTGACCGGCGGCGTACGCGTCGGCGAGTTGGCCGCCGAGTTCGGCGTCTCCGACATGACCATCCGCCGCGACCTGGACCTGCTGCACGAACGTGGCCTGCTCGCCAAGGTGCACGGCGGCGCCACCGTCGTCGGCGCCACCGACGAGCCGGGCTTTCAGGCCAAGTCGGTACGCCAGCAGGCCGAGAAGGCGGCCATCGCCGCGCGTGCCGCGCAACTGGTCCGGCCCGGGGCGGCTGTCGCGCTCTCCGCCGGCACCACCACCGCGGAACTGGCCCGGCAGCTGCTCGACGTGCCGGCCCTGACCGTGGTGACCAACTCGCTGCCGGTGGCCGACATCCTGCACGAGCGGGGCCGCGCCGACCAGACGGTGGTGCTGACCGGTGGGGTGCGCACCCCCTCCGATGCCCTGGTCGGGCCGATGGCCGTCGGCGCTGTCCGCACCCTGCACCTGGATCTGCTCTTTCTCGGCGTGCACGGGATAACCGAGCGGACCGGTTTCACCACCCCGAACCTGACCGAGGCCGAGACGAACCGGGCCCTGGTCGCGGCGGCGGACCGGTTGGTGGTGCTCGCCGACCACACCAAGTGGGGCACGGTCGGCATCTCCGCCATCGCCGACCTGGGTACGGCCGACGTGCTGGTCACCGACGACCGGTTGGCACCGGAGGCCCGACGACTGCTCACCGACCGGGTCGGCGAGCTGATCGTCGTGCCGGTCACCGAAGGCGGGACATTGCGATGAGACGTACGGCGATCAGCCTGGCCGACGGCCGCGAACTGATCTACTTCGACGAGCGTGACGACGCCGTCCGCGACCAGCCGGACCGGCGCCCGTTGCCGCCGCCCCCACCCGCCTCCCAACTGCGCTACGACCCGCTCACCGACGAATGGGTGGCGCTGGCGGTGCACCGGCAGACCCGGACCTTCCTACCCCCGGCCGACCAGTGCCCGCTCTGCCCCTCGACGCCGGAGCGGCTCAGCGAGATTCCGGCCCCGGAGTACGCGGTCGCGGTCTTCGAGAACCGGTTTCCGGCGCTGAGCGGGCGGGTGGTTGCCGAACCGGCCGCGATCACCCCGTTCACCCCGGCCCGGCCCGGGCAGGGGCGCTGTGAGGTGGTCTGCTTCACCGACGACCACGACACCTCCTTCGCCGCGCTACCGCCGCGCCGGGTGCGTACCGTGCTGGACGCGCTGGCCGACCGGACCACGGCGCTCGGCGGACTGCCCGGCGTCGAGCAGGTCTTCTGCTTCGAGAACCGGGGGGTGGAGATCGGGGTGACGCTGCACCACCCGCACGGGCAGATCTACGCGTACCCGTTCGTCACCCCCCGGACCCGGTCACTGCTGGGCGCGGCCCGCCGGCACGCCGAGCGCACCGGGGGCGGCAATCTCTACGCCGACGTGCTGGCCGCCGAACGCGCCGCCGGCGAGCGGGTGGTGGCGACCAACCAGCACTGGACGGCGTACGTCCCGGCAGCGGCCCGGTGGCCGTTCGAGGTGCACATCGCGCCGCACCGGGCGGTGCCCGACCTGCCGGCGCTGACCGACGCGGAACGCGACTCGTTCGGACCGCTCTACCTGGATTTGCTGCGCCGCTTCGACGGGCTGTTCGACTCGCCCATGCCCTACATCGCCGCCTGGCACCAGGCGCCGGTCCGGATCGAGCGTGAGCTGGGGCATCTGCACCTGCAACTGTTCAGCGTCCGGCGGGCGGCAGACAAGCTGAAGTACCTGGCCGGCTCGGAGTCGGCCATGGGGGTCTTCATCAATGACATCGCCCCGGAGCGGGCCGCCGAGCTGCTGCGGGCGGTGTGACGGGCGGTCCACTCTCGGTCGCCGCGCCGGGCCGGAGCAACGGCCCGGGACAGCAGGGCGCGGGGGGCCCGGGACAGGGCCCCCCGCGGGGAAGGGACGGCTGGCTGTACACGACAGCCGGGAAGGCTGGCTGCTGGGCACGCGAGTCGCGCGGTGGCGACGGTCAACCTTCCAGGACGGGACTGGCATCTCGTCCACCCAGGTCAACGAGGCGCGCCGGACGCAGTGACGCCGATGGGCGCGTCCGGTCGCGACACGCCGCCGTAGCGGCACCGGATACACCGAGCCCGCCGGCGCTCGGGCCGGCGGGCTCGGTGGACTGCGGGTGAGACTCAGGCGGCCAGGCGGCGTGCCAGGTTCTCGTCGAGCGTGTTCATGAACTCGTCGGTGGTCTGCCACGGGGCGTCCCGCGAGATCAGCAGCGCGAGGTCCTTGGTCATCTGGCCGCTTTCGACGGTGTCGACGATGACCTGCTCCAGCGTGTTGGCGAACTCGCTGACCGCCGGGGTGCCGTCCAGCTTGCCCCGGTGGGCCAGGCCACGGGTCCAGGCGTAGATCGAGGCGATCGGGTTGGTCGAGGTCTTCTCGCCCTTCTGCCACTGCCGGTAGTGCCGGGTGACGGTGCCGTGCGCGGCCTCGGCCTCGACGGTGCGACCGTCGGGCGAGAGCAGGACCGAGGTCATCAGGCCGAGCGAGCCGAAGCCCTGCGCGACGGTGTCGGACTGCACGTCACCGTCGTAGTTCTTGCAGGCCCACACGTAGCCGCCCTCCCACTTGAGCGCGGCGGCGACCATGTCGTCGATGAGCCGGTGCTCGTAGGTGAGGCCGGCGGCGTCGAACTCGGCCTTGAACTCGTTCTCGAACACCTCGGCGAAGATGTCCTTGAACCGGCCGTCGTACGCCTTGAGGATGGTGTTCTTGGTGGACATGTAGACCGGGTAGTTGCGGTCCAGGCCGTAGCGGAACGAGGCCCGGGCGAAGTCCCGGATCGACTCGTCGAAGTTGTACATGCCCATCGCGATGCCGCCGCCGGGGAATTCGGCGACCTCCATCTCGACCGGCTGCGTGCCGTCGGCGGGCGTGTAGGTGATGGTCACCGTGCCCGGGCCCGGGACCACGAAGTCGGTGGCCTTGTACTGGTCGCCGTGGGCGTGCCGGCCGATGATGATCGGCTTGGTCCAGCCGGGGACGAGCCGCGGCACGTTGGACATGATGATCGGCTCACGGAAGACGACGCCGCCGAGGATGTTACGAATGGTGCCGTTCGGCGACCGCCACATCTTCTTCAGGCCGAACTCCTCGACCCGGGCCTCGTCCGGAGTGATGGTGGCGCACTTGACGCCTACGCCGTGCTGCTTGATGGCGTTCGCGGCGTCGACGGTCACCTGGTCGTCGGTGGCGTCGCGGTGCTGGATCGAGAGGTCGTAGTAGTGCAGGTCGACGTCGAGGTAGGGCAGGATCAGCTGCTCCCGGATCTGCTTCCAGATGATCCGGGTCATCTCGTCGCCGTCGAGCTCCACGACCGGGTTGTTTACCTTGATCTTCGCCATCGGCCGGCGCTCCTCTCAGGGGACATGCTCAAGCAGTACGAGCGTACTGGATCGGCTCGGACAAGGAACGCCGCGCCCACCGGTCGGCCCGTGCCGGCAAGCCGGCGGCACGGACGTGCGCTGGGTCCGGCGGAGCAATACCCCACCGGACCCAGCGCACACCAGCACGCGGATCGCCTGGTTCAGCCGGCGACCTCCGGCCCGTGCACCCACTGCACGAGTTGCAAAATCACCCCGTTGGGGTCGGTGACCTGGAAGAAGCGCTCACCCCATGGCTCGGTCTGGATCGGGGTGGCGATCGGCACACCGGCGGCGGTGAGCCGGCCGTACTCGGCATCGATGTCGTCCACCACGAAGGCGACGAGCACCCCCTCGGCCCGCTGCGTCCGCAGGCTCTCCGGCTGCAGGCTGGCCAACCCGGTACGCAGGAAGATCAGGTTGAACCCGACGTCCTCCCGGGCCAGCGAGACGAAGCCCTCGGCCGACATCTGCTCCTGAAATCCGAAGTGCTGCTGGACGAACGCGGCCGAGGCCGGCACGTCCTCGACGTTGAGCGAGATCGCCGACGCAGTGATGTGCACGTGCACCCCCGGTGCGGAGACGGTAACTACGTACATTGTACAACGTACTGCGTACGGTGTTTTTCCCTGCGAGGATCGGTGGGTGCCCGAACACCGCACCGGAGGCGGAGACCCCGCTCACACCCTGCGTCTGCTCTGGCGGCAGACCGACGATGCGCCTCGTCGTGGCCCCCGCCAGGGCCACTCACTTGACGACATCGTGCTGGCCGCGATCGAGCTGGCGGACGCCGAAGGGCTTGACGCGGTGACCATGCGGGCGCTCGCCCAGACTGTCGGCGTGGCACCGATGACCCTCTACACGTACGTCCCCGGCAAGGCCGAACTACTCGACCTGATGCTTGACGCCATCTACACCGGCATGTCCAGGCCGGACCGCTCCGGCGACCCGTGGCGGGCACGGGTGGCGGCGGTGGCGACGGACAACCGGGACCTCTTCACCGCTCACCCCTGGGCGGCCGAGATCGCCACCGGCCGCCCACCGCTCGGGCCGGGCCAGATGACGAAGTACGAGTACGAACTGCGCGCCTTCGACGGCACCGGGCTGGACGACGTGACCCGCGACGCCGCACTGACCTATGTCCTCGACTTCGTCCGGGCTGCCACCCGCTCGGCGACCGAGGCACGCTCCGCCCAGCAGGAGAGCGCCTGGACGGACGAACAGTGGTGGACGGCGAACGCACCCCTGTTGGCGCAGGTTCTCGACGAGCGACGGTTTCCGACCGCCGTCCGGGTCGGTGCTGCGGCCGGAGCGGCTCAGAACGCCGCGTACCACCCGGACCACGCGTACGAGTTCGGCCTGGCCCGGGTCCTCGACGGCCTCGCCACCCTGATCCTCCCCCACCGCCCCACCTCTGAACCGCCACAATGATCAAGAGGTTTGGGGGGGGGGGGGGGGGGGGGGGGGGGGGCCGCGGGGGGGGCGGGGCGCGGGGGGGGGGGGGGGGGGGGGGGGGGGGGGGGGGGGGTGGGGGGGCGGCGGCCCCCCCCCCCCCCCCCCCCCCCCCCCCCCCCCCCCCCCCCCCCCCCCCCCCCCCCCCCCCCCCCCCCACCGCTCGGGCCGGGCCAGATGACGAAGTACGAGTACGAACTGCGCGCCTTCGACGGCACCGGGCTGGACGACGT